>JASFYZ010000110.1:0-10191 GCA_045046665.1 Desulfobacterium sp. | reverse complement strand
ATCCTGGAAAAGGATATGTTTCCCCTGTCACAACTTTTGAATGTCATTGAGATGGCAATCCCAAAAACCATTGTCATCAATGAATTGACTTTAACCAAAGGTGCATCCTCATTGATTCTCAAGGGAGAATCTCCCGATGCTGCCAGTGTGGCCGATTTTCTTAATGCCCTTAAGAGGTCTAAGCGGTTCACCATTGATTTTAACAGGGGCTCGGTTACTGGTGGAAAAGGGTTTTCTTTTGAAATCATAGCACATTGGAAACGCAATGATATCTAACGGTAAAAAAATCATATCCATAGGCATGGTGCTGATCTTGTGCAATGTGTTTTTTTGGATGACATTGGTTAGACCACAGGCAAAACAGATCCATGTCCTGGAACAGATTATGGCGTCACAACGCCTTGTCTCCCAACCGATGAGCCCCGGGTCGGGGTCGGATTATGAAAAATGGGAAGCAATCAAGGCGGATATGGACAGGATTATGGATACAAGGGTTCCCCATATTTTTTTATTGCCGGAATATGCAGGTCGGATTGCCTCAAGTCTTCATAAAAGTGGCCTGTCCATGACCGGTAAAATGGTATTTAAACCTGGAAATGCATCTGAACCACTGGGTCTGAACCGATATGGAACCGTTATTAATGTGACTGGAGAATACCGACAATTTAAGCGATTCATTGCCGATTTGCAGAATTTCCCGGAAATGATTTTGGTTGAGGATGTCACCTTTACCCGATCTTCCGGCAAAGAGGCTGGGGTAAAACTTTCCCTGGTGATTGATCTTTTTTTTAAGGGGAATCTGGATGGATGAGCGGAAACAGAAAATGTTGTTTTGCCTCATACTGTTGGTGCTGGTTGTGGCGGTGTGGTATCGTATAATGCATCCCTATGTCCAGCCACGGGTGGCAGAATTAACCCATACAGGGAATAAATCCATTTTAACAAGCGTCCTTTATCCCCTTGAAAAAAAAACGGGTGGGCTGAAGAAAACCCAAACATACAGCAACAGCGTGTTTGATCAATTTTTCAACCAACCGTTTTATTCCGGGGATGTTATCAATGATATTTTTGCCGGACAATTTGGGGGGAACGAGCTGATAAATTCTCCAAAGAAAACAGACCATGGACCCGCCGATGGTGCTGAGGAAAGACCTCCCGTGGATCCCGTACCACAGGCCCTTGATCGCCTTAAAAAAACAGTCGATTACCTCCTTTCATTTACCTTTCTGGGGGGATTTCAAAGTGGCGAGGAAAAGGCAATTTTCCTATCGAGAAACAACTTGGTGCTGGTTGCCCGGATCGGGGACCGTATCAATGGAAAATATCTCATAGAGGCCATTGAAGAGGATTCTATTACAATCAAAGCGCTTGATATAAATGAAACCTTACATCTTGAAATGAGGTTATTCAATGATAAAGAGGAGTAATTCTATTAAAGACATACTGTTGGCGGTGATGGTGTTTTGGCTGGTTGTGGCAGGCCAGGGATGCGTTGCCACAGATTCTACCGGGAAAGGGCCCCCGTATTCTCTTGAATCCATGGATCTTGATTCAAAGGTGGCCTGGTATACGGCAGCCTTGAAAAACAAGCCCGATGACCCTGAACTGCTTTTGAAACTCAATAGTTCAAAGCAGGCAGCTTCCATGGCTCATCTGCAAACGGCGGAGGTGTTGATAAAAAAAAAATTTTTGCGTGAGGCCATTGCCGAGCTACAGATGGCCATCGCCTTTTATCCGGCCAATACCCGTGCGGTGGAGCTGATTTCCAGAGCAAAAAAGATGAAAGCCTCTGTGTATCATACGGAAAAGGCCGAGGCTCTGGTGAAACGAGGTGCGTTTTCCAAAGCATTTGATGCATTTAAGAAAGCCGTTGAGCTGGATCCCGGTAATGAACGGGCGCAAAATGCACTTTTGCGGTATAGAAAAGAAAAAGATCCCCAGTCACAGTATCCTTTAAATTTCAGAACGGATGCGCCCATCTCCCTTAAGTTTAAAAAAACGCCCTTGATGAATGTTTTTGAAATCTTGTCAAAAATTTCCGGAATTAATTTTATCTTTGACAAGGATGTAAAGGAAAGTCGGGTTACGCTTTTCATGACCGATATAAAAATGGACAAATTTATTGAGGTGCTCTTGCAGACCAGTGATCTCAAGGCCAGACCCATCAATGCCAATACCCTGTTGATCTATCCCAATTCCCTGGCCAAGGGTAAGGCTTACGATGATCTGTTCGTGAGAACATTTTATTTATCCCATCTCACATCCAAGGATGCCGTTGCCATTATTTCAAAGATTTTCAAAACCAAAAACATTGTGGCCAATGAGGCTTTGAATGCCATAACTGTGAGGGGTAAAAAAACAGAGATTGACATGGCCTGGAAGATTATCCAGGCCAATGATCTGACACCCTCCGAAGTGGTGCTCAATGTTGAAATTATTGAGGTGAGTCGATCCAAAGAAAAAAATCTAGGATTATCTTTTTCCGACAGTATTACACTGGGGATGAGCGAGACAAGTGACGGTATTAAGTATTATGAAGATTCAAACTTTGGCTTTGCCGGATTGGGTTCTGTGGAAGATATTGGAAATATTACCAGTAAAGAACTGTATCTGTCCCTGCCCACGGCCACCCTGAATCTGTTGAAACAGGACGCAGATACCCGTATCCTTGCCAAACCGCAGATTCGTGTACGAAACTACGGTAAAGCTGCCATACTCATTGGAGAACGGATTCCCCTGAGATCCAATCGCAAGGTGCAGACCGACGGCTCCATAACCTATGATTATCAGTACCAGGACGTGGGTCTTAAATTTAATGTAGAACCGGTTATCACCATGAATAATCAGGTCAACCTGAACCTGGCCCTGGAGATCAGCTCCCTTGGCAGGAATGTGGGTACGACGGATGATCCCCAGTATGCCATTCGGACCAAATCCACCAGCACTGTTTTGACCATTAATGACGGAGATACGGTGATTATGGGGGGGCTGATCCAGGATGAGGATCGGGAGACGGTGAAAAAGGTGCCGCTGTTGGGGGATATTCCGGCCATGGGCAGGCTATTTTCCAATCGTTACAATGAGAATGTGGAGACCGATATTTTGATGACTATTACCCCCGTGGTGATCCGGAGCCAGGAGATGCCGAGAAAAGAGGTGACCGGCTTTTGGTCTGGAAGTGAAAAAATATTTTCTACTGTTTCCCCATTTGGTCAGGGGGACGGGGAGGGAGTTATTTACAATGATACCCCGGATAATGAATTTTTCAGGGACATGGAAAAAGCGGTGTTCCTGCCCCATGATCCTTCTTTCACCGTTCAGGTCAATGCCTTTAAAACAGAAGAAGAAGCAATGTCACGTGCCTTGGTCTTGGAACAAAAGCACTATAAAACCTTTGTGAAAAAGTCGGAGGTGCCGGGGGAGGGGATCTATTATCGGGTGTTTGCCGGGGAATTTTCCAGTTTTATGGAAGCAGACCAGGCAGCTCTTGAGATGCGATCCGATGATGATTTTGACGGGGATGTTTTTGTCGTTGACAGGGCCTATGTGTACGAGGAATGATGATCCGGGGAAAATTCATGACGCATAATGACAATGATAAGAATGAAGGGATGACCCGAGGAATTTTTTGTAATATGCTGGGACTCACTCTTATTGAAATGATGGTCACCCTGGCCATTATATCCATTCTTTCCACGGGAATTATCCCCCTGTCCCAGGTGATGTATAAAAGAACCAGGGAACTGGAGCTGAGAAATGATTTGAGACTCATCAGGACCGCCATTGATGAGTACAGACAACTTGTTGATGATGAGATTATTACAGTGGGAGTAGGGGATTCGGGATATCCTGAAACCCTGGAAATACTTGTGGAGGGAGTGGATCTGAACCAGGCAGCTAAGGTGAAAAAGAAATTTTTACGGCGAATACCCCCTGAGCCCATGATGGAATCGGGGAAGTGGGGGCTTCGGTCTTATGCCGATGCGCCGGATTCCAGGATCTGGGGGGGGCAGGATGTGTATGATGTCTACTCCCTGAGCGATAAGACGGCTCTGGATGGTTCCCTGTATCGGGACTGGTAATGTCATATGCTGGGGGGAATGCGATGAATAGACGGGGCTTTACACTGATTGAGTTGCTGACGGTTATGGCAATTATCGGCATTCTTGCCACCATTGCCACACCCAGTTTCCAGAAATCCGTCATAAGAGCCAGGGAGGTCTCCCTGAGGCGGAGCCTTTTTGTCATGAGGGACGTTATTGATCAATACTATGGTGATCACGGCAAATATCCCGATGCCCTGGAGGATCTGGTGTCAGAACGGTATATCATGGATGTCCCAAAGGATCCCTTCACCCGCAGTCGGGAGTTGTGGGTGCTTATTCCCCCCACAGGGGATGTGGTGACCGGTATCTGGAATGTTCACAGTGGCAGTGATCGCATAAGTCTTGAGGGAGAGCCTTATAATGAATGGTAACCCGCTGCCGGGAGCACAGTCTCAGCCTTTTTCCCACAGGGGCTTTACCTATCCAGCGGCTTTGCTTTTGATTGTGATTACATCCATTTCTCTCATGGGTGTCCAGAAATACTGGAGCACCACCATGCAACGAGAAAGGGAAAAGACACTTTTGTTCAATGGCCTGCAGATTCAAAATGCCATTGCATCTTATTACAGGCACGGTCCCGGTGGAAAACCATCTTTTCCCCACAGTCTGAAGGTGCTAATAAACGATGCCAGGTCCGGGAGGGTTCGACGGCATCTCCGGCGGCTTTATGCGGATCCCATGACACCGGACGGACAATGGGGACAGGTACTGGATGGCCAGGGAGGGATTAAAGGTGTTTTCAGTAGAAGTAACGGAAAACCGCTGAAGCAGGATAACTTTCCTGCAGCATTTTCCCATTTCAGGAATAAGAAAAAATACAGCGACTGGAAGTTTGTCTTTGAACCAGGAAAGGGAGGGTAATATGCAGATATTAAGAATGACGGGAGTTAACACCATGCTGCTATTACTGACAGCAGGAATTGTATGGGTGTCTGCTGGTGAACACAGAGCCAACGCATCGGATATCACAGATCAGTTCAGTGAGAAATATACGTCCCTGGTGCCAGCCCCCAACAGTTCGGTGGGCTCAGACTATTTGTTCGAACAGATGGCCCTGGGCAGTGAGTATACGGTACGCATGCTGGATTTGATCCATGATCAACACATAAGTTTAAGTGAAAAGTATGACCGAATTTTGGAAAAATATGATCTCATGGAAGCCCAGAACAAGGAGATCATTTTCCTTTTAAAAAAAATAGCTGAAAAATGATCCTTCCGGGATTGGGCTTAACCCTGAGCCTGTAGGTGTTGTAACCCACTCCAGGCATTTTTATCCTTCAATTTCATTTATCAGGGCCTTTGCCCGGCTCGCCATTTTAAAGTTGTCGTTTAGGCTCAAGGCTTTTTTAAAGGCATTAAGTGCGGCTTGGGCATCACCTTTGTTAAGATAAGCCTCACCCAGGTGAAATAAAACCGTGGGATTGTTTGGGAAGCGTTGTAGACTGTCACGAAATTCACCAATGGCGCTGTCCAACAGTCCTTTTTTAAAATAAACCAGGCCCAGGGTATCCATGACGGCAGGATCTTCGGGAAGGACTTCCCTGGCTACCCGTGCCCATTGAAGGGCTTCAGCAAAATTATCGGTTCTTATAACCAGGAGATAGGCCAGATTGTTGGCAGCTGGTGCATACTGGGGGTTTATTTTAAGGGCCTTTCGGTAATTGGCTTCTGCAAGCTTAAACTGGCCGTCTGCATCGTGAAGAACTCCTAAAAGCATGTGGGGTACAATGAGATTGGGATTTTTCTCCACCAGAGCGGTGTACTGTTCAATGGCTTTGTTTGTCTTGTTGGTCTTGACGTAGATACTGGCCATGGAGAAATAGGGTTTTAGGTAGTTTGGATCATTTTTCAGAGAAGTTTCATAGGCGTTTATGGCCATCTTTTCATCATTGTCAGCAAGAAACGTTTCAGCGTTGAGGCTGTAAAGAGTGGCCAGAATTCGGGGTGACTGGTTGGATATTTTTATTTGTTTTCGGATCAGACTGTGGGCATGATCATTTTTTTTCTGTCGAATGGCATTGTGGACGAGAAGGCTGAGGGTATCCATGCGGGTGTTATCCATGGCCAATGCCCGGGAGAGGTAAGACGCGGCCTGATCATATTTTTTCTCATAGGAGTAAAAGAGTCCCATGAGATGATAGCCCATGGGGTTTTCGGGTGATATTTCGATGAGTTTCATGAAGCCTTGAAGCGCTTTATCCCCGTGCTCTGTCTCCATGTCACAGTTGGCAAGGATTTCCGTTGCCGGGTAATTGTCGGGCATCACCTCCAGAATTGCCAGGGCCTGGTGACGGGCAAGATCAAAGGCGCTATCTTCATAGTAAAGTTTGGCCAAAAATTCCCTTGCCTTGAGATTACGAGAATTGAAATCCAGCGTTCGTGACAGCGAAGTGATTGCCTCTATGTTTTTCCCCTGTTCTATAAAGCAGACACCCTTTAAAAAGTGAATCCTGGCCATCTCAGGCTTCTCTTTTTCAAGTCGAACCAACAGGTTAAGGGCTTCATCAAAGGCTTTGCCATGAATTTTTATTTCAGAGTCAAGCAGTAGGGTGGCAAAAAAATTGGGTCTTAATTCAAGAATTTTGGAGACAAGATTTGTGGCTTCTGTGACTTTTCCATTTTTGAGATAGAATTTTGCCAGCGTGTTTTGCAGGGCAACGTTGTCCGGTTGCATCGTTACTGCCTGGATATACAATTCCAGGGCGCGGTCATCCCGGGCTGTGATATCATAAAAAGTGGCTGCTGCAATAAGGGATTTTATTCTTTGAGGTGCCACTTCCATGGCCTTGAGGTATGCTTTTTCGGCCAATGATTCATTTTGCATGCGAAGATAAAAATTTCCGAGCAGAATTTGAGGCTCCGGGTTTTCAGGGTTTGTTTCCGCCGCTTTGATCAGTTGCATTTCTGCTTTTTGAAATGCCTTTTGGCTTACATAAAAACGGATCAAGTCCATCCGGGAGGACAAATTGGTTTCATCCATGGAGATGGCTTTTTGCAGAAGTTTTTCCGCTTCACTGTATTTTTTCTGTGATAATTTAATGGCTGCCAGTTTTTGATATACGCTATAATCGTCCGGGGCCAGCTCAAGGATGTGGTAAAAAATGGATTCTGCCTTGATCATTTCTTTTTTATGGGTCAGTATCTGGGCCTTGAGAAATAGTCCTCTCACATCTTCAGGAGTCTGGAGAATTATTTTGTCTATTTTTTTTTCGGCGTCCTTCATCTGGTTTGACAGAAGTAAAAAACTGGCTGTTTTCAAGAGAATATCTGTATTATCTGGATCTAAGGATTCTGCCCTGGTGTAAGCCTGGAAGGCCTCTTTTGCATTGCCAAGCCGGATCATTGTTTCTCCCAAATGATACCAAGCCCTGTTATTCTCTGGATCCAATTGTGTAACATTCAAGAACTCTATCCGTGCTTTCTGGTATTGTTTTTCGGAAAAATAAGTCATCCCGCTTTTGAGGTGTGATTCAATTTTCTCCTGCTCTCCCTGGCATCCCACCAGGATGAACAAGCACATAATAACCGGGAGAAGTGCCTTTGTCTTGAAGTACATATATCCTCCGCTGGGGTGAATAACAAATTGAAATTTAATCTATTTTATACTATATATCTATAACACACTTAATTTTTTCAGTTGATAACTTTCGGATGGATCGTGTCTGCATCATTGCATTTTGTACCCGTTGAATGAAGAAAATTATGATAAAAAGCATAGAGCCTGATAAAAGGATCTGCCTGACCCCGTTCCCCAATGCCTGAGTCAGAAAGCTGAGTAATTCAATACATGAAGAAACTTAGGGCTGATCACACCATTGACCACCTTAAACTGGGATATCAGCTTTTTTGAACAGGAAAAACAAACTATCAATAGTATGACATGGACAAATATGTCAAACAAAAAAGGCAGCAAAATTGTGAATAAACGAAATCAGGAAACCTTTAAAATGGGTGATATTTCGATCGGTATCGGTGAAAAACTGTCATGTTAGAGCCACTTGTCGGGATCAGCAGACAAATCGTTCAGATCCGTGAGTACATCAAGCGGGTGGCAGATACCTGTCTGAGCATACTGATCACGGGAGAAACAGGGGTGGGGAAAGAGGTGGTGGCACGAAGACTTCATCAATTGTCTCCCCGGAGCGCTAACGCCTTTGTGCAGGTCAACTGTGCAGCCCTGCCGGAAAATCTTTTGGAAAGTGAGCTGTTTGGCCATGCCAGGGGTGCCTTTACCGGTGCCCAGAAAAACAGGAGCGGAAAATTTCAGATAGCCCATGAAGGTGTTTTGTTTCTGGATGAAATTGGTGACATGCCCCTGGCCCTCCAATCCAAAATTCTTCATGTGCTTCAAGGCGGGCGGTTCTCTCCCCTGGGGGCCGATAGAGAAGTAATTTCAAATGCCTGGGTGATTGCCGCTACTAATTTTGATCTTGAAGTCCAGATAGCTTTGAAAAAATTTCGTGAGGACCTTTTTTACCGGCTTAATATCATTAAAATTCACGTGCCGCCTTTAAGGGATAGACCCGAAGATATTCCTTCTCTGGTCGCTCACTTTATACACCGCTACATCAAGCAGTTTCCCAATAGGAAAATTATCCCCCCCGATGATGAAGTGATGTCGGTGCTGTGCAATTTCCATTGGCCGGGAAATATCCGTCAGCTACAGAATGCGATTAAGAAGCAGTGCGTGATTAACGATTGGTCCCAGGTCATTGCAGAGTTAAGCCATGGCGGAACCAAGGGGCGGGGTGGTGGGGAGGCATTGTCCACCCCGGAAAAGATTAAATTGTCAGTGGTATCGGATTCTGTTCGGCCAGCCCCTTTCCCCTTTATTTTGTCGGATATTTTTGATGGGATAGATGTCAACCATGAAGAAATTTCTTTAAAGGAGATTCGTAAAACCGTTGTACAGCGGGTGGAAAAAGAGGTGATTGCCTATGTGCTGGGCCAGACCGGCTGGAATCGGATGAAGGCCTCAAAAATATTGAAGATCAGTTATAAAACCATGCTGACAAGAATCAGCGAACTTGAACTTGTACCGCCATCAAAGCGGTAAGATGCAAGTGGCGTGAGAAGGGCTTTGGGTTCACCGCTTTCAAGGAGAGGGATAGGTGATCCAGCCCTCATCGACTGTTGGCAACGATGTAGTTGTCAATTATCATCATCTGGATCAGGGTTAATGCGCCAAATTCAATACCTCTTTCCCGCATGGAGGGAGTATTGTTTTCTTCACAGCGGTCAACGGGACGGTCACTGATGGTTTTGAAGGGAAGTTTGCTGACATAGGCATTTGAGCTACTCAGAAAAAGATGGTTCTCAACCTGATCTATGGGTGGGTTTTCAGTGTCAATGTAACTGAACAAAAGCCCTCCGCGACTGATATTTTTTATTTGACCGATTTTAAATGAATTTGGGCTGATGGCGGCATAGGATCCCTGTTTTACCGCCACTCTCTCATGTCTGCGGCGTTCCTTGCCGGGGCCTGAATATTTTTTTCCCCCCATGGTTGTTCTCCCGATATTTCTGTCACCAACCGATTGATTATACGCAATGGTCAAGTGTTTTTGACTGATTTTCGTTTTTATTGCCCTTTGCCGAAAAACACCTCGCGGATGGTCATCACGAAAATGTGAAGATCCAGGTGCCAGGAAAGGTGTTTGACATAGTAGAGATCATAATTGAGTTTTTCCTTGCTGTCTTCAAAATTTTCACCATAGGGGTAGTTCACCTGGGCCCATCCGGTCAGTCCGGGCCTGATGGCATGACGCAGATGGTAATAGGGAAGTTTTTTTTCAAGTTTTTTGACAAACACTTCCCTTTCCGGTCTGGGCCCCACAAGATCCATGTTCCCCTTAAAAATATTGGAATAGCAAGCTCCGGCTACTTTAACTGCCCAACCATTTCCTTTGAAAGTGTTGCTTGTATAATTGATACGTGTACACCCCTCGGTATTGATCCCGATGGTGTTCTCTTCAAACAGGTTTCCGATGATCTCGGCATCATAAATTTCCTTCAATAAAAGACCATAAGACGCAGAACCCCAATTTTTGATAAACGTGTTTCTTTCCATTTTTATAAACTTGGA
>JASFYZ010000109.1:0-12309 GCA_045046665.1 Desulfobacterium sp. | reverse complement strand
TTGACACTTCAGCGTAGCCATATCAAAGCGGCCGCAAAACGTATAAAGTACATATAATTTTGGCAATTAAAACTGGCGAAAAGCCTTTAACTACAGGCTTTTATTTTTCTTTTTTGCAAGGGCAAACCATTTGGATTGCCCTTTTAATCATATTCTTAACCTGGACAAGCCAGAACCAAAGAGGCTTTCCGATTTTCTTGCCGAAAAAACATGAAAATCAGAAATCAGAAACTAAGATTATGCTTACATGGCGGTCTCAGGATGGAAGAGATTGACTTCCTTGAGATCATCACCAAGATACTCCCGCTCATTGGGACCAAGAATACCCAATGAGAGGCAAATAAGTGTCCAGAGGTGAACCACGGGGTAGTTTCCACCGTAATGTTCACTCAATTCATGGATTTGGGCATGACAGTTATGACACGCGGCAATGCAGTAATCGGCTTTGGTTGCCTTGATCTGCTGATCTTTGATTCTTCCGTATTCAAGGCGCTCATCCTTGAAACCGGACTGGAGAAAGCCGCCCCCGCCTCCACAGCAGAAGTTATTGGATCTATTGGGGGTCATATCGACGAAGTTCTCTTCTCCGACAACGGATTTGACCACAAACCGCAGATCATCGGCAATGGGATCTCCCCAGGATTTTCTGACAATCTGACAGGGATCCTGTGCTGTAAATTTGATCTTGAGATCTTTGTTCCAGTCGGAGTTGACCTTCAGTTTCCCCTCACGAATCCACTTAGCATAATATTGGTAGAGGCTTGCAACCTGGAAATCATGTTTGATGTTGAATTTTTCCAATCCTGCTCGAACTGCGTAGGTGGCGTGCCCGCACTCGGTGTTGAGGAACGTTTTGCACCCCACATCGTGGGCAGCATTGGTGCTTTGCTGTACGAGATGTTCCCACGCTTCGTCATCGGTGAGAAACATGCAATAGTTCTCACCGCCCCAGCCTTTGCTGGTATAAGTCCAATTGGCACCAGCCAAGTGCAGAATTTTCCACAGGGGTACCATCTCATCGGGTTCTGTCACAGGTTCTCTGGAGTTTTGGTTCAATACAAACTCAGCCCCTTCTTTGTCCATGGGGGCTTCCATTTCGGCAAACTCCGGTTGGGATTCTCGGTACTCTTCCAGCACGTCATCCACAACAAACACGAAATCGTCCACTGGGGTTCCCATGGCGCTTCCGGATTCATTGGAGAGGGCAGCGTCGCAGGATCCCACAATTCCTTTGGGGCGGGTCTCTCTCGGCCAAGATTGTCTGGCATGGTAAACGAGCTGGGGAATGTTGATCTCCATGGGGCAGACATGAACACAGCGCTGGCACATGGTACACATCCATACCCAGTTGTTGCTTAAGATCTCTTCATCCATACCTAAAGCGGCCATTCTCAAAAATTTTCTAGGATCCATTCCTTCGAGGCCCGTTGCCGGACATCCTGAAGAGCAGGCACCGCAGGTCAAACAGGCATTGAGATTTCCGCCAGCCGGCAGAAGGTTCATCACCTTGTCTTTGAAAATGCTTTTGTGCTTATTTCCGATTTTAATTACTATATCACCCATGCCGGAGAACTCCTTAGCGTTGAGGTTTGAAAATTTAACCTATTGGAAGCGACCCCCATCGTTCAGACAGCGTCTTTATTTTAGAAGGCCTTCACATTCCAGATAGATGCTCGTTATTTAAATTTTGTATTTCAATGGGCTACAAAAATTAATTTCATGCTTAAAAGTCAGGTTCTGTTGACACTTCAGCGTAGCCATATCAAAGCGGCCGCAAAACGTATAAAGTATATATAATTTTTTGCCCATTTTTCAAATCGAGAGAAGATTCGACGAACCAGTTGTCATTTGATAAATTTGCGTTTCCCATAACCTACCCACTTTGCTATTGATGTTGAAAATGAGAAGAATATGGAGAAAAAAGCAAATGTCAACAGAACCTAGAATCCACCAGTTTTGGGGCCGTCTTCATGATTCTCAGCGCTGAGCAAGGCGGCCCCATAGGCCCCGTTCATCTGGGGATCCGGGGAGACCCTGATCTTTCGATTAAGTTTTTCTGACAGCAGTTCCACCATGCACGGATTTTTGGCCACCCCGCCGGTGAAAACAATGTCTCCTGCGGCGGAGACCCGGTTGAGCATGCCAGCGGCCCGGCGGATGACACTGGTGTGAAGCCCCCGGGCAATCTCCCGGCGATCTTCTCCCCTGGCGATGAGGGAGGTGACTTCGGACTCGGCAAACACCGTACACATGCTGGAAATATGGATATCCTTTGAGGCGGAAAGGGCTGCCCGGCCAAAATCGTCAATGGGAAATCCCAATGCCCTGGCCATGATTTCAAGGAATTTACCGGTGCCAGCGGCACAGCGGTCGTTCATTTCAAATTTTTTCACCCGTCCGTTGTCGGCCAGGGCAATGGCCTTACTGTCCTGTCCCCCGATGTCTAGAATGGTTTGAGCGTCGGGAAAAAAGGCCCGGGCCCCCCGGGCATGGGCCTTGATTTCCGTCACCGTGGGGGCGTCAAAGGAAATCTCAAAAAGATTCCGCCCATAACCGGTGGCCATGATGCCATCATACCGGATGCCGTCCATGAGTTTTTTTGTTCCGCTCATGGGATCAAATCCGGTGTCCGCCTGGACGGAGTGGCAAATTTCTCCGGATTCATCAACAATCACAAGTTCAATGCTCCGAGATCCGATATCAATTCCGGCAAAACGCATTGTATTCTCCTATCTGAGTTGCTCCACAAAGGCTTCTACCCGGGTTTTAAGCTGGCCCATATCTTCCATGCCATAGTCAGTTTCAATGCGAAGACAGGGGAGGCCTTTTTCTTCCAGGGCCTTTTCCACGGGGATGGATTCCATGAGGTAAGGTTGGCAGAACTGCAGGCCGTAATGGATTACTCCGTCAGCTTTGTAAGCGGCTGCCATCTCCTGGATGTTCAAAAGACGCTGATCATTGGGCGTAAAGATGGCGCAGTCCACCTGGAAATAGCGATCCACTAAGGCATCCATCATCTCATCCACGGTGCTGCCGGTGTCGGCGGTGAGATTGCGGGTACCCCGTTCTCCCACACAGGATTCTTCCCCCACGATGACGGCCCCGGATGTCTCCACGATCATGGGCAGTTTCCAGTTGGGTACGGCCTGGGGACATCCAGAGACCAGGATACGCGGAGTCTTTTCCGGAAAGGCCCCTTTTTTCTCCTGGATACGGGTTTCCAGTTCGTCGCATATTTTATGAACCGATGCGGTGAACCGGGCAGGGTTGTCGTAGAAGAACACCTGATTGGCCAGCAGGCCATCCAGTCCGGAAATCGGTGTGGGATCTGCCTTACGCAGGGAACAAAGCCGGTGAAGGGCAGCCCGTTTGGCATTGACCACGCCAATGGCGGACTTGAGGGATTCTGCCGTAATGGTAACACCGGTAAGGGTTTCAACGGCCTCCTTGAATCGCAGATATTCTCCTTTGAGAAGGGCTTTCCCGTTTTCGGTTTTCATCTGGGGTAGATCCATGACATAAAGATTGTCCACCAGATGCCCCAGGGATTCATAGGCTTTTTTCTTGCCGTCGCAAGTGTTCTCTCCCACGATCATGTCTGCGCTTTCAAGGTAGGGGCATACCTTGCCAAGCTTGAACCCAAAGGCAGATTTGATCAATGCGCAGGTGTTTCTGGGCAACAATTGTTCTACCTCTTCCATGGCAAAATCCGCCCCGGAGCAGAGCCCCACCAGAGTGGCGTTGGCGGCAAGGGCGATCTCTTCGGGGACAAAGACGCAAAAGGAACCGATAATTTTTCGGCCGGATGCCTTTTCATCCATGAGTTCCTTGATGCGCAGTCCATGGACTTCACTCATCACAAAATCAAAATACGCCATTCCTTCCGGCCGGTTTTTCTGGGCCAGGTAGATATCTTTGTAGGCATTTCCAAGCACGTCCAGCAATGCGTCGTGGGCATCCAGGTCCAGTCCGAGATCCGTCCACATGGATCGATAGTCTTCAGTCATCTTTTATTCCTTATCATAGTAAATATTCCGGGTATTGCTAAAGTCGGTGATGCAGGTTTGATCATGACAACGCATTGACAATTCCCTGAAAAATAATTCTCAAATCCTTTTGTGAAATTGTCGGCAGCGCATCTGTTTCTTCATATGCCCCTCCCCATGGGTCATTCATCTTCCCGCTTTCAGATGCGCTACGTGTTGTAGAGTGGGGTGCACAGACGGCACGAGCCGGGAAGGAACTGCCGCCAAAAGGAATTGTTTGTTCCATAATATTTTTAATACTGAGAGTCCGGTGCTTGTCCAGCCAGGTGTGGCAACTGTCGTGATTGCCGACAAACAACACGTAAATATTGTTTTTTTCTTTTACGCAGACCAGTCGATGCCCTTTGCCAAGATCATATTTCAGACAGTTTCGGATGCGGGCATCTCCCTTTCTGGAGAGTTTGCCGGCATTGATCAGGGTTTCTCCTCCGGCAAGGGAGCAAATGATCTGATGGGCTTTTTCGGCAGCAAATCCCGGTGTGTTTTCCTGGCCTTTCAGACGTTCCAGCTCCTTCTCAACCCGGGGGTGTATATATATATTGCGTTTCATTATATTTACATTCCCATTTAATACCTTCGCCAATTTTATTTGAGCCCATAGAATCTATATATTAAGACCATAGCATCTTGAAAACAGACTATCTGGGGTTGCGGTCGGCTGATTTCAAATTAATTTTAACTTTGGCGAAGGTGTTGATTGAAATCGTTTTTTAAAACTTGTCTTTAAACACAGGCTGTTGCCAAAAGCATGGAGTCTGATAAAAATTTTGCCTCCAATAACACAAGGCTGACCCCGTTGGCCCACCAATTGTGATGGGTGGAGAATCTTGTGATCAAGCCCGAAAAACAGCCCACCGCTACACGCTACTTATGAACAGCAGGAGCCCTTAGTACCGCAGGAAGAGCACCCCGAGGAGAGCTCCAGACTGGAAGAAATTTGAAATCCTGTTCCGGAAAAATCAATTTCAACCGGTGTTGCGCTTTCCAGCAGGGTGGTGTCCATGAGGTAGGCTACGCCGTCAAATTCTGTTGCGGAGTCTGTCTCTTTTTTGTCGTCCAGGGCCATGGCCAGTTGAGCGCCGCCGCATCCTTGGTTTAGAAAAATTCGAACGGGCTTTATATCTCTGGCTTTAAAAAAGCCCTTGATCTCTGCCTGTGCTGCTTCAGTGACGTTAATCATTGTTTTCTCCTTTATTCCAGTCCGTAATCGGCCAAGTCCGGGCCGAGGTAAGTTCTTTCATTTTCTCCCAATATTCCCAGTGATAAACAGATCAGTGTCCAGAGGTGAACGGTCTGATATCCGGCGTTGAAGTGGTGGGAGAGATCTTCAATTTGAGCATGACAATTATGACAAGGGGTGACGACATAGCCAGCACCGGTCGCCATGATTTGATCAAGTTTGGTTTTTCCATAGGTATGCCGCTCGTTATTCATGCCCGATTGCAGGGATCCACCGCCCCCCCCGCAGCAAAAATTGTTGGACAAATTTGGGGTCATGTCCACAAAGTTGTCTTCTCCTACGACTTGTTTCACCACGAATCGCAGGTCTTGGGCCATGGTGTCTCCCCGGGATTTTAAATGATGATCACAGGAGCCAAGAATCCCTTTGGGCCGTTCTTCTCTGGGCCACTGAGAGCGGATATAGTAAATGAGCTGGGGGATGTTGAGATGCATGGGGCAGATGTCATAGCATCGTTTACACATGGTGCAGATCCAAATCCAGGGATTTCTTTCCAGCTCCGCATCCATGCCCAATGTGGCCATACGTACAAATTTACGAGGATCCATATCCAGGATACCCGTGGCAGGGCAGCCGCTGGAGCAGGCACCGCAGGTCAGGCAAACGTTAAAATTTCCATCGGGCAGCAGTTCCCGGACCTTGTCTTTGATCTCTGTTGTCTGGTGGGTGATATTCAACCGATCCAGCATAGTGAGTTTCCTTTTGCAAAAAACTGGGGGTATGTTTTTCCCAGACAAATCGATGACAGCATGGCAGATACATCTGCCACAAAATATTTAATCCCCAGTGGTACTTTCTGTGAATGGGAATTTATGGATTGGAAACTGCAAAAGGAATGAAAGGGTGAGGAACGGTCAGTCTGGAAGGTGGTGAAAGGACATTCCTGCCTGCATTCCCCATGCAGCTATGCAGCGGCCGTCAGCACGGGCAGCAGTACAAAATCTACGTCAGCGAATTATGGGGAATATGTCCATGGATGATCCTTGTTGATTCATTGATACCCGTTGGGTTAATGCACAATCAAACGGATATCATATTAATGGTTTATGTGTAAAATAAAAAAAGATTACATTGAAAAAATCATTATTGCAAATCGATATTTTAGATAATGACTGGTGAGGATATTGAATCTGTTGATCCCTGCTCTGGAGCCATACACGATGCTTTCCATTCTGCCCCTGGCATTACCCGTCCTGGGACTAAAGCAGGGGGCTAAAGCAGAAAAAAAATAAGAGAGTACAAAAACAGTGTCTATTTGAACACAGGGCAACCAGGGTTTGACCCCGTGGATCAGCAATCTATGAAACATCAATCTTAAATTTAATATCGTATTTATCCATTTTTGCATGCAGGGTGGGGCGGGAAATCTCCAGCAGACGGGCAGCCTGGGATCGGTTGCCATTGGTGAAGGTCAATGCCTGGGAGATCACGATATTGGCCAGGGTGTCCATGAGATCTTCATACCGATGGGACTCTGAGGGGGTGGATAATTGTTGCCACACCCATTTTTTTAACATATCTGAGTCAATGTGTTCTTGGCCTTCATCCTCTGTTCTTTTGTGGAGAATCTGCTCCACATCCAGCAGGGATACAGGGGCTCCCCGATTAAAAATTAACACCTTTTGAATCATGTTGGACAGTTCCCGGACATTGCCGGGCCAGTCATGGCGGTTTAAAAGGGTAAGGGCCTGCTTATGAATACCGGGGTTATCCACCTTTAACTCCTGGGAGAATTTTTCCATGTAATGGGTGATCAAGGTGGAAATATCCTCTTGGCGTTCCCGCAGGGGGGGCAGCTCAATGGTCACTACCTTAAGGCGAAAATAGAGATCCTCCCTGAATTCCCCATCGCCAATGGCCTTTTCCAGATGCTTGTTAGTGGCGGCAATGATTCTCACATCCACGGAGATGGTATCTTCCCCCCCCAGCCTTTCAATGCGTCTTTCCTGGATCAGTCTTAAAATTTTGGCCTGGATGTTCAGGGGCATATCCCCGATTTCATCCAGAAACACCGTGCCACCATGGGCCTGTTCAATTTTACCGATGTGGCGCTGGGTGGCACCGGTGAAAGCCCCTTTTTCAAACCCAAACAGCTCACTTTCCAGAAGATGCTCGGGAATGGCCACGCAGTTGATGATCAGAAACGGCTTATCAGACCGGTTGCTGTGCTGGTACACGGCCCGGGCCACCAGCTCCTTGCCGGTACCGGAATCGCCCTGTATGAGCACCGTGGCATCTGTCTGGGAGACCCGGCCTATTTTTTTATATACCCCCTGCATGAGTCGGCTCTGGCCCACAATGGCATCCTTTGAATGGTCACAGGAGGCCGCATCCACCTGCACCGGAGAGCGCATGCAGTATCCGGCATCAATGGCCTGCTTTATCAGGGTGAGCATGTCAGGAATATCAAAGGGTTTGAGAATATAATCATAGGCCCCAAGCTTGGTGGCTTCAATGGCAATGTCCGTGGTACTGTAAGCGGTGATGATAATAACAGGCAGTTTGGCATCAATGGTTTTAATCTGTTTAAAGGTCTCCATGCCGTTCATGCCGGGCAGGCGCATGTCCAGAAGTATCAGATCAAGGTGATTTTTTGCCACAACCTCAATGCCCTCCTCTCCGGAAGCCGCAGTCATGACATTGTATTTTTCTTCCACCAGAAGCTTGGCAAAACTTTTTCTCAATTGATCATCATCATCAATAACCAGAATGGTATCCATGTTATATATCCTTCACCGGAAGGGTGATGATAAAGGACGCACCTTCACCCTCCTGGCTATTTACATCCAGCCATCCGCCATGCTGACTGATGATATTAAACGCAATGTTCAGGCCCAGTCCGGTACCATCCTCCTTGGTGGTGAAAAAGGGATTAAACACCTCCCCTTTAATCTCCCCGGGGATACCCGGCCCCGTGTCGGTGATGGTGATGACATCTACTTTTTTCAGGGGCTCTATATATTGTTCTGCCTCATGGATGGTAATGATCCCGCCGCTCTCCATGGCCTCACAGGCATTGATCACAATGTTTACCACCACCTCTTTGAGCTGTTCCGGGTCGATTAATGTCTCTGTGAGATTTTTTTTGCGGATAATGGTTGTGGTCACCTGATAGGATTTCAATCGTTGTTTTAGCAGATTCAAGGCACTGTCCACCACCTCTGAGGGACTTCTTTTTTTTGTTTTCAGCCTGGGAGGCCTGGCAAATTCCAGAAAATTTCCCAGGATTTTGTTAATCTGCTTGATCTCCCCTGAGATCACATTAAAATCTTCCTGCTGATCCTCGGTGAAATTGCAGGACCGATTCAAGGAAAAAAGTCTCATTTTAACCGATGTTAATGGGTTTCTGATGCTGTGGGCCGTGCCGGCAGCAAGTTTACCCACCAGGGCCATTTTTTCTGATTGCATAAGGGTCTCCTGGCTTCGTTTTAGTTCCTGATGGGTCTGCTCCGCATTTTCAATGAGACCATAAACGCTTTCTTTTAAGGCGGTTACCTCATTTGCAACGGGAGTTTTATGCCCCTGCCGATCTGCCTCTGCTGCCAGTTTCCGAATGGGTTCCAAAATGTGGCGGTTGAAAATATAGTTGATTAAAAGACTTAAAACAATGACGCTAATCACGGCTATCAAGGCAATATATCTGAGGTGGTTGGACTCTGTGCGGCTGTTATTGATGGCCTGGGAAATTTTATTTTTGTGAAAGGAGTTGAACTGATCACACAATTCAAAGATGCGGGCAAAGTGAACCTTGGCATCCTTGTGAAGCCTTGCCCCCTTTTGGGTGTAACCAGCATCGTAGAGCTCCAGCACCTTGTTTTTGGTCATGACACAATAGTCATATTCTGATTGAATCTGGGCCACGGCATCCCTTTCCCATTTTTCCTGCACCAGGGACTTCACCGTTGCCAGGTGTCTCTCAAAAAGGGCCATGTATTGTTTCAGTTCATCAATCCAGGCCGGGTCTCCATCCAGCAGGTAATAGGAGATAAAGCCCTTTTGATTGACAAGGGAGGTGGAAAGGGCTTCGGCAGATTGAAAAATCACCACATTTCGATCAATGATTTCCCTGAATATTTTCTCAGTTTTATAGGTATACCAGATCATGAGCATGGCCCCGATCAGGGTGATGCACACCAGAATGGCATTGACCAGGTATACCCGGTTTTTAAGACTTAACTGAAGCCCCCGCTTTTTGATCATCGTCATCATCATGCTTTGCCCTTTTGCAATCCATGGCTTGAATTCTGGAACTGATTCTGTAGATGATATTGAATTTTTAGGTCTGGTTTTAATTTTATCTATTTTAAGAAACAATTAAAACAACGGCACCAGAACCCAACACCCAGAACCCAATATCACACATCGCCGCTTCTTCGCAAAAGAAGTCTGACTTCGGCTTTTCGGATGCGCTCTTCCTGTTCATCCTTGCGCTTTCGGGCATTCTCCAGTTTTATCCGGATGTCGTCAAAATCCGCAGGCTTCATAAGATAATCAAAGGCCCCCAACTTCAACCCATCCACCGCTGTTTCCGTAGAGCCGTGCCCAGTGAGTAAGATCACCTCCACCAGGGGATACAATCGTTTGATTTCCTTTAAGGTATCAATGCCGTCCATGCCTGGCATGCGGATATCCAGAATCACCACATCAATGGGTTTTTTCGCAAGCACATCAAGGGCTTCTTTGCCACTGGCTGCGGTGGAGACGGTCTCTCCCTGTCCCTTTAACCGCAGTGAAAACATGTCAACAAAATCCTTTTCATCATCTACAATCAAGACCTTAGCGGGTATTTTTATCATTTTTCTTCTCCTGTGTTTTGGTTTTTTTATTAGAAAACAAAACTTCCGAGCACCCGTGGGGCGGTATAACACTATTTTCAATATTCGTTGTGTCCGACAGGACATGCTCGTTATTAAAAACTCATTCCTAAGTCTCGCACCTTGCAGGAGGGCGCATTCACATACGGTCCTTTTTTGTTTTTCCAGGTAGAGTCCAGTCCTATCAGTCCAGTCCGAAAAAAAAGACTTATGCTGCAAGTTCTCGAAATAAAACACAAAAGAATACCATAATCCGACAGTAATCACCCAGGTAATTCCTTTTTTTCAGACTCAAGCCCGCATCTTTTCCGGCCCTGGAATCCATATAAACAGACTTCAAGGAACTATTTCTAATAAAATCAATACGATAAAACAAATGGCACAATAATTGTATATTGTAGAAGAAAAATTTTTTTTCAACTTAACAACCAGGAGAAATGAAATGACTTTAGGTTTGCTTGCTTTAATAGCGTTTATCCCCATTGCGATTGTACTGGTGTTTATGGTGGGACTCAGGTGGCCTGCAACAAAGGCCATGCCCCTTGCCTGGTTTGTCTGTGCCATCCTTGCCATGGTCACCTGGAAAATGCCGGTCGGACTTGTTGCCGCAGCCACCCTGAGCGGTTTTGGCAGTGCGGTCAATGTACTGATCATCGTATTTGGTGCCATTATTATCCTTTATACACTGCGTGAAAGCGGCGCCATGGAGACCATCAGTTACGGGTTTACCACCATCTCCCCTGATCGAAGGGTGCAGACCATCATTATCGCCTTTTTATTCGGTGCCTTTATTGAAGGGTCCGCAGGGTTTGGCACACCTGCCGCCATTGGTGCCCCCCTTCTTCTGGGGCTTGGGTTTCCCGCCCTTGCGGCAGTGTGCGTCTGTCTGATCCTGAACTCTATCCCGGTGACCTTTGGTGCGGTGGGTACACCGATCTGGTTCGGTCTTAAAACCCTTAGAACCAGTGTTGAAACTGCCATTTCAACCCATGGCCCCGAGGCAACGGTGACTTCCTTTGACGCCTTCATGAGAACCGTCGGTGAGTTCTCAGCCATTACCCATTCCGTGATGGCAATGATACTGCCCCTTTTTGTGGTCTGCTTTTTGACCCGGTTTTTCGGGAAGAACAAATCCTGGTCCGAAGGGCTTGGCGCCTGGAAATTCGCCATTTTTGCCGGGGTCTCCTTCTCTGTGCCCTACCTCTTCACCGCCTTTGTCTTTGGGGTTGAATTTCCTTCACTCCTGGGGGGACTCATCGGCATTTCAGTTGTTGTGGCCGGTGCCAGGAAAAAGATGTTCCTTCCAAAAGAGGTTTGGGATTTTGATAAACGGGCAAACTGGGAAAAAGAGTGGACCGGTGAAATAGAATCCGGAAGCAGTAAACTCAAGCCCCAGATGAGCCAGATAAGCGCCTGGATGCCCTATGGTCTCATCGCACTCCTTCTGGTTCTTACCAGGATCAATACCCTTCCGTTCAAAGAGTGGGTTACCTCCTGGGTGATCTCCTTTCCCCATATTCTTGGGTATGAAACGGTAAACTTTGCCATGAAACCGCTCTATCTTCCTGGTGTGGTTCCCTTTATGCTGGTTGCAGTGATTACGATTTTCCTCCACAAAATTCCCCTGCCCAAGGTAAAACTTGCCTGGAAAGACTCGATTATTAAGATGAAAAACCCGGCCATTGCAATGTTCTTTGCAGTGGCAATGGTTGAAATTTTAAAGCAGTCCGCCAACACTCCCCTGAACTATGCATCCATGCCCTTGACCATGGCTACCTTTGTTGCCGGAGTTACAGGCTCTGTCTGGCCTGTGATGGCATCCTATGTCGGGGCACTGGGTGCTTTTATAACGGGAAGCTGCACCGTTTCCAACCTTTTATTTGCCGATTTTCAGTACGGTATTGCTTCCCAGATCGGTGTAAGTCATCAGATTATCGTTGCCATGCAGTCCGTTGGGTCTGCCATGGGTAACATGATTTGCGTACATAACATTGTTGCAGCATCGGCTACAGTCGGCCTTGTGGGAATAGAGGGCACCATTATCCGCAGAACCATGGTACCCTGTGTCCTTTACGGAGTTGTGGCAGGCCTTCTTGCCCTTGTGGGCATATATATAGTGTTCCCTGGAGCATTTTAAGGAATGAGTCCTAAATAACTTTCCTAACCCGGGAGCGCGGGCGTCTCGCCCGCTCTGCAAATACTTAAAGCG
>JASFYZ010000108.1:0-4066 GCA_045046665.1 Desulfobacterium sp. | reverse complement strand
TTTCCAGCACCTCAAGCAGGAGACCACCCCCGGCACCGTATTGTCCCTGACAAAAGAAAAGAAAAAAGAGCCGCCCCCCCTGCTCTTTTCCCTCACAGATCTCCAGCAGGAGGCCAATGCCCGCATGGGATTTCCAGCCAAAAAAACCCTGAGCATTGCCCAATCCCTTTACCAGGATAAAAAATGCCTGTCCTATCCGCGTACTGACTCCAAGGTCCTTGGCACCACCAGCCTTGAACTGGTGCAAGGTATCCTTGCAAAATGTCAAACTGCCTACCCGGATATTTTTGCCGGGGTGGACCCGAAACTGGTAAGCCTTTCCAACAAACGGGTATTTAACGATGCCAAGCTCACCGATCACCATGCCCTGATCCCCTTTAAGCCCATCCCATCCAGTGCAAGCCCCGATGAAAAAAGATTGTTTGACCTGGTGACCCGGCGCTTTGCAGCTGCATTCCATCCCTATTGTCATTTTGAGAACACCCATCTCATCACGGAATTTGGTAAAGAAACCTTTCAGACCCGGGGCAAAGTTATTCTGGAGCTTGGCTGGCGGCGGGTGTATCACATGGAGTCCCGGAACAAGGACGAGGCAGAACCCATCCCGGCCCTGTCCAAAGGGGACACCGGCGTGCCGAAAAAGGTATTGTGCGAAGAAAAAAAGACCACCCCGCCCCCGGACTACTCCGATGCGCTGTTATTAAAGGATATGACCAACCCTGGCAGATACGTGGCAGAGGAGAACATCAAAAAACTCTACCGGGGGGACATCGGCATTGGCACCCAGTCCACCCGGGCACAGATCATTGAAACCCTGATCCAGCGAAACTACATTGAACGCGCAGGCAAACGCCTGGTGGCCACGGACAAGGGCATCTACCTCATTGACCAGTTGAAAAAATGTGCGGTCTCATCCGTGCTCACGTTGCCCGAGGAGACAGCCCGCTGGGAGATGAAGCTCAACGCCATTGCCATGGGAGAGGCCTCGGACGGACAATTTCTTGGGAACATTAAAGCCTTTGTGACCCAGGCTGTGGCCGAGATGCAGACAAAGGTGTTTGACATCAAAAAATTTTCCCGGGCACTGTCCCAGGCCAATGCAGTGGAGGTGGGGAAATGCCCGGCCTGCAGCAACATCGTCCGGGAACTTCCCAAACTGTATGCCTGTGAAGGAACAGGGTGTGAGTTTGTGATCTGGAAACGTATGGCTGGCAAACAGATTTCAGCAAAAATGGCAGCCAATCTGTTAAAATTCCGTAAATCAGGTCCCTTTCAAGGCTTTATCTCCAAAAAGAAAAAACGGTTTTCAGCGGGACTTATTATCGATAAGGTGGAGGGAAAATGGAAGGTAAGTTTTGATTTTAACCCATCAACAAATCCTGTCACCGGGGCACAGGAACCACCTTCTAATTTTGCCATGAATTCGGCCATGAATGAAATGTCATCCTCCCCTGAGCACCTTCCTTACAGCACCACATCCCCCAGGCCGGAACCCTCTGCCCTGCCCTCTTCCCATGAACGACAGAAACCCTGCCCTCCTGACAAAGAAATCGGCTGCCCCATGTGCAAAGGAAATATTATTGAAGGGAAAACTGCCTTTGGGTGCAGCAACTGGCGACCGGAACACGGCAATTGCCGATTTGTGATCTGGAAAGAAATTTTTGGCAAACGGCTCACTGAAAAAAATATCCACACCCTTTTGCAGGGCAAGAAAACCCGGGCCTATGTACTTAAGCCCTCCGGTGAAGAAAAATTTAAAGCAGCCCTTAAAATGGTGGCAACCCATGACAATGCCTTTGCCATCCAGATACTTCCCGCTGATATAAAAGAGGCTGGGATCAAAAAACCAATTCTCTGCCTCAGATGAGGTGTTCTGACCCATTTACCTCAAATTATCGTTTGATTTTATGCACTCATCGGGATATTGTCTTTTAAACTCACGTTATCTCCCGGGGAGGACGCAGTTTGGTCATGAACACATCGTTGCAACAAATTTTGTTCCTTTTAAATAAAAACCGTGGCATGGACTTTTTCGGTTACCGCACGGCCATGATCCAGCGCCGCATTGATCAACGCCTACCTTTCACCAACTGCAAAGATATCAACGCTTATTTTTTTTATTTAAAAGAGACCCCCCTGGAGCTGGACATTCTCATCGATACATTGACCATCAATGTCAGCCAGTTTTTCAGGGATCCTCTAATATTTGAATATCTTAGTGCACGCATCCTGCCCGCCCTGTTTGAACAGAAAAAAAAGCATCCCCACCCCTCTTTACGAATTTGGTCTTCCGGGTGCGCCATGGGAGAAGAACCCTATTCCATTGCCATGCTCATCAATGAATATATGAATATTGAAAAACAGACCACTGATCTCAATATGGATGTCACCATCTTTGCCACAGATATTGACAGGAAGATCATAAAAAAAGCAAAAAAGGCTGTGTATGCATTTGAAAGCATAAAAAATGTTAAATATGGTCTGGTCAAGAAAAATTTCCTGTCCCAGGAGAAGGGTTTTCATCTATTGCCATTTTTAAAAGAACGGGTATCTTTTTCAGTCTATGATATCCTTGATCAAAACAGCTACGCACCCCCGGAAAGCATTTTCGGAAATTTTGACATGGTGTTCTGCCGGAACATGCTCATCTATTTTAACACCCAATATCAAGACACTATTTTTGATAAACTATATCGATCATTGAGTTTAAACGGGTATCTGATATTGGGAGAAGCAGAGGTGCCACCGATAAAACACCAAAATCATTTCAGAAAGGTGAATGAATGTTGTCACATTTATCAAAAATATCAATAGCGCTGTTTAGATTTAAAAGTATAAAAAATAGACTGGCCTTCTGGTTTTTCATTCTGGGGCTTGCCCCTCTATTGCTGGGCATTATTACCACGTACAGGCTCCAGAGTCTCTCCATGGAAAAGCAGACCTTTGCCAAACTTGTGGCCATCCGGGATCTAAAAGTGGAACGTCTTGAGAGCTGGCTGGAGGAAAGAATTTCTGATGTAAAAACAACCGCCTCAGATAATAAATTAAATGACCTTGAACAGGTAATATTCAAAAAAGACAAAAATCAGACTGACCTTGAAATTTATAAAAATATCCGCAGAATACTGAATCATTACATACGCAACCACGATGCCTATGAAGAGATATTCATCATCAACCCCCGCACAGGCATTGTGGAGATCTCCACAAATCAAAATGCCCAGGGAATGGATAAATCCCATGATGCATATTTCACCCAACCCATGCAGACCAGAAGCCTGTTTATCAAGGATATCTATTATTCTAAATTTTCTTCAAAAATGATAATGACCTTTTCCATGCCCATATTCTGCTCAACCCATGAAGGGCAGCACATTATCGCCATACTTGTGGCACGCATGGACCTGGAGCACTCCCTTTACCCCCTGCTCCAGGAGAGAATCGGGCTTGGCAACACCGGGGAAACCCTCATCGTAAATAGAAACGTGAAAGCCTTAAACGCACTGCGCTGGTATGAGAATGCCCCGCTCAATCTCCAGATTAAGGCCCAGCCCGCCATAAATGCGGCCCGGGGGGAAACCGGTATTATAGAAAGCATGGATTATCGTGGTGAAAATGTTCTGGCTGCCTACACTCACATTCCTCAAACAGGCTGGGGATTTATCTGCAAGCAGGACGTCCATGAGCTAAGTGCCCCCATCCGTCAATTGCTGTTCTATAACATGGCAATTTGTCTCTTTTCTGCCATGGTCATCTTAATGGTTGTGCTGTGGATCAGCAAGGCCATTTCAAAACCCATTGTGGATATGGGTATTGCTGCCCGAAAAATCAGCCAGGGCGATTATTCGGTGAAAAATGAGATTCACTCCCGGGATGAATTGGGCTCCCTGGCCCATTTTATCAACAAGATGACGGACAGCATTGCGTCCAGAATTACCGTGCAAAAAAACGTCTTAACTATTTCTGAAACCATGGCAGGCCTGTCATCCTTGGAAACCTTTGCCTCTGAACTGATCAATGCATTAATGGAAACCACCCAATCCAACATGGGCGTATTTTACACACT
>JASFYZ010000107.1:0-10126 GCA_045046665.1 Desulfobacterium sp. | reverse complement strand
TCCAGCACTTCCAGCAGCTGTGCCATGGATTTTTTGGATAAAAATTTCTTAAACTGACTGCGATAATTTTTTGTCAGGCTGACCCCCTCAATGACAACATCAAAGATTTTCCACACCCCGTCTTTAAAGCTCAGGCGATAATGAATGGGAATATCATTTTTTTTTGAAATCAATGTGGTTCGAACCTCGGCAATATCATCTGCCAGGGGGATTCCCCTTCCAATGAGGATTTTTTCATCCCCATAGGAGAGAATCCGATTCATATAGGTTTTACCTAACAACAGGCCATAGAGCCTTAAAAAATCCGCCTGCTGTTCTGGAGTGATCTGACGCCATTTCCGCCCAAGGGAGTACTGGGACAACAATTGGTAATCAAAAACCGTGTCCATAATTTCCCAGAGCTTCTCTTTTTTTGTTTCCAGAGAACTCTCTTCCTTAAGCCCAGGATCTTTGAGCACCGTTAACACATCATCCGTTACACGCGACATGGTCTCCACGGCAGTTGCCCCATAAACGGTCTTCACCGACATGGGCATTAACAGCATCATCCCCAGACATATAATGGTAAAAAATTTCATTAAAGCTCCTCTCCCAAATCCATCTCCTCGTCTTCGTCAACGGACCCAAACGCATATTTGCCAATGAGATCATTGAGATCCACAGGGGATTCCGTATTGATAATAATATCATTGTGGTCCAATATCTTTCCAGAACCGCCGGGATCAATACTGATAAATTTATCCCCGATCAAGCCAGCTGTTTTAATTGAGGCAATGGCATCGGAATAAATCTGGGCACTCTTTTGGATATTCAGGGTTGCCATGGCCATCTGAATTTCATCATCGATGGTCAGTTCACCCACATGGCCAATCTCAATGCCATACATTTCAATGGGATTCCCGACCCTAAGACCTGTTACTGTGTTAAATCGGGCCTTTAGAACCATAAAATTATCATCAAACAAGGAAATGTTTCCCAAGCTTACTGTCATATAGACCAGGACAATCAGGCCCACAAAAACAAACATGCCCGCAATGGATTCATATACGTTCTTTTTCATAGACTGCACCTCCCGGCAACACATTGAAAGTTACCGATCTCAAACTGGTTTTTGCGTGCCTTTTCAAACACATCGTTAATATCATCCTTTACTGCTATACCTTGGGCAATCCCAGTCATAACTCTTATTTTATACACCGGCGTATCCAATAAAGCATTGTTCTTGTTCTTGAATTTTACATACTCAAATCCATTCTCCATTAAATCCGCGGCAAAGGCATCAATCATTTCACGGGATTCCCTGTAATTGGAAAAGGGAAGAACCGTCATGAATCGGCTCCGCCGCTGTCGTGTGGAAAATCCGCCCACGGCATCAAAATGTCTACTGATGATAATTCCCAACTCCTTCACCAGGGAGTGGGCAGTGGTATACCCCACGGTTTTACATAAGACTCCAAAATCAGCAATACTGAAAATGGCCACCACATAGGATGCTTCTGCCGGTTTTAACCGAAGTGCATTTTTATAACGCATCTTAAAATTACGCTGGGAGTAAATACCCGGCATGTGCTTTTGAAAGCCCTCAAGGCTGTGGACAAACTCATCCACATAGGGATGCTCAAATTCTTCAAAGGCATCGGGGGAGCCTTGGAATACAATCTTACCCTCATGAAGAACCAAAACCCGATTTGAAATAAACAGCACATCGGGAATATCATGGCTGATAATGACGGCGGTGAAATTAAATCTTGTTTTGTAGTCCGCAATCATACTTAAAATGACATTGCGACGGATGAGATCCTGCCCTGTGGTGGGTTCATCAAAAAGCACAATGGCAGGTTCCGTGATCAAGGCACGACTGAAGGCCACCCGTTTTTGCATCCCTCCGGAAAGCTCAGACGGAAACCGATGGGCCACATCCACAAGATCTGTCCTTTCCAGTTTATCCATGACCCGGCGTTTGATCTCCCCTTTGCTTAACCGTGTGGTCTGCTCCAGGGGAAAGGCTACATTTTCAAAGACGGTCATGGAATCAAACAGAGCATTTCCCTGGAACATGTAACTCATTTGCCCCATATAGCTCTGGCGTTGGCCTTTTTTTAAGGTGGCAATGTCTTGCCCTTTGAAAAAAAGCGTTCCACTGTCCGGCTTCATCAGGCCGACGAGATGTTTGAGCATGACACTTTTGCCGGTGCCACTTTTGCCAATGATGGTTGTGATTTCACCTTCATTCAGCGTAAAATTCACGCCGTCAAGAACTGTTTTCTCCCCAAAACGCTTTACGACATTTTTAAACTCTATGATGGGTACATCCATGTAGCATTACCTTTTACATGAGAAAAGAGGTGACAATATAATCTGAAATCAAAATCCAGACACAGGAGACGACCACGGCGGTGGTGGTGGAAAGCCCCACAGCTTTGGCACCGAAACTGTCCTTTCTAAGGTGGGTATAAAATCCATTATAGCAACACGCCGTTGAGACAATCAGCGCAAAAACAAGCGATTTTATAAATCCGCCGTTAAGATCTACCAGCGTAATACTGGACTGAAGACGATAAAAATAAGCACCTGAATCCAAACCCATCAGCACCACCCCGGTGATGTAGCCCCCCAGAAATCCAACAAGATCAAACAGACCCGTTAAAATGGGAAAACTGATGACAGCCGCGGCAATCCTCGGGCTGACAAGATAGCGCCGGGGATTGACTCCCATGGTGAACAGCGCGTCGATCTGCTCTGTAATACGCTGGATTCCAATCTCCGTTGTCATGGCAGATCCCGCCCGGGCCGTTACCATGATGGCGGTGAGCACCGGTCCCAGTTCCCGCACAAGGGTCAGGCCAATGGCAGACCCCAGCACCCCCGTTGAGCCAAATTGGACCAGGGTGTAATAAAGTTGAAGCCCCAGAACCATTCCGGTGAACAGCCCCACCAGCATAACAATGGAAATGGATCTTACCCCAATATAGTACACATGGCGTAAAATATTTTGAAGCTGTTTTTTGGCAAAAATACCCACCACAGAAAAAAACAAAAAAGCCGATATCTTCCCCAGGGATTGGATAAAATCAAGGGAACTTTTACCAAGTGAGTTGAAAAAAACCATAACTGGATTGTGCATAAAACCATTTTTCATAAAGCTCACCCAATCTGTTTAACCATTTATGGAAAGGATCACAATGCCGGATATCTGTCGCATGAAACTGAAAAATGTCAAATTAATTTCCTCTGAAATGCCTGCAATTTTACACATAATCCCTTTTTTGTCAAAAAAATGAAAATAGAAATATTAGGATCTATCCAGAATGGTGGATCGGGATTTGCCTGAATATGGCATCCATGATTTTAATCAGTAATGGTATGAATTATCGCTGGACAGATGTTTGAGAAGCGGGGTATTGTCAATGAGTGACCGTCATGAATTTGAGTGTCCGGTCCGAACTTCAGACGACTTAGTTAAACTGGGATATCTCCAAGGCTTTTAATGCGGATAATTAGCGTTTAAGCCTTAAATTTCAGATCATTAAGTCGCTTGATTCTAAAAGCTGTCCCGCCTTAATTGGGTAGCCTGACTTCAAGCCTTTGAGAGATGGGCCAAAAGCAGAACCAAAGGAAAGCATCCACAATAACCAACCATCTTAAGGATTTCCATGGAAGAAAAAAGATATGTCATCACCATGCTGGTGGAAAATGAACCTGGTGTTACAGCAAGGGTTACAGGATTATTTGCCGGAAGAGGCTACAACATTGAAACCATCTGCGGTGCCCCCACAGCCAATCCCAAAATGTCCAGAATCACCATTTCCACCCGGGCAGAGCCCCACCAACTGGCCCAGTGCATGAAACAGATCGAACGGCTCACCAATGTGATCAAATTAAGGGACATGACCGGAAAAGATGCTGTGAAACGAGAACTTGCCTTGATCTGCGTTAAGGCGCTTCCGGAAAAACGAACGGAGATATTGCGCCTTGTCGAGGCTTACCACGCCAAAATTGTTGACATCGGCAACGAGAATCTCACCATGGAGGTAACGGGCAAAGCCTTTGTCATTGATGAACTGCTTGCCCTTCTGGAACCCTTTGGGGTTCAGAAACTATCAAGATCCGGTCTCCTTGCCCTGTACAGAGAATCTGGGGTTGGTCATAACATCGGCCACTCTGGGGAGGGGTCAGGCTTGCGTTATTGACACTTTTGGTAAATATTCGGCCAGCACTCCATATTCACCTATTTTGGCCTGCTCACATAGCATTAGTATGCTACGCAGTCCCAAATACGCGAATATGGGGCACTGGCCAAACATTTACATTAGCAACCTAAATATTCACCACTTTTGCTTAAGTTCTCCTTTAAATATAGCCCCTTGTCAAAAGCATGGAGCCTGATAAAAGCCTCAGCCTCCAATAACACAAGCCTGACACCATTGGCCCACCAATTATGATGACTGGTCGATGTTATGACCACCCCCCAATTGAGCTATATGCTCAATTGGTACTAACAAATGGAGCTGGCTCTCTCCCAAGAAGTCCAAATACAAAATCAAGCCCAGAAACTTAACTTACCCTCAAGATTTTACAGCCATGGGAATGCCTGCAACCACAAGGGTCACCCGATCCGAAGCGGCAGCCACCTTTTGATTCACAAACCCTGCCATATCCCGAAATTTTCTTGCCAGAGCATTTTCCGGAACAATACCTGACCCCACTTCGTTGGAAACCATGATCACAGGACAGGCTGTCTTTTTCAATACCTGTGTGAGTAACTCTGTTTTTTCAAAAATTTTCTGGAAATCAAATTCATTAAACATAAGATTGGATACCCATAAGGTAAGACAATCCACCAAAATCACATCCACATCCGGGGCGAGGAGTTCAATTTTTTCAGGAATATCCACAGGGATCTCCGCCGTCTGCCAGGAATCGCCCCTTTCTTGAATGTGTTTTTCCACCCGCTCCTGCATCTCCCCATCCGTGGGTACAGATGTTGCCATGAATATTTTTCTATCTCCGGGCACCTGGTTGGCCAGGGCCAGGGCATGGCTGCTTTTTCCGCTTCGACATCCCCCAAGGATCAGGGTATTTTGCGTATCCATATCATTCACCTATCAGATTTGATGAACCTGTAAAAAGTCGGTCTATGAATTTTTTACCACAATCCTTGTCCGCCCACAATAAGTTGTGGTCAGAAATTGGAGTTCGGACTTTTTGCGAGACCATCAGATTTAACTTTTAACTAAAAATCCCCTTCCAGATCTTTGGTTTGGTGGGGGACAAATCTGTACATTTACCAGTTATTATTATGAGCAGGGATAGTTGACATACATATCATCCATTGCCACATGGGTTTCAAAATGGGCACGGAGTTGCTCATAAATTTCATCTTTTCGTGACAACCCATCCGGGGCATCCCCGGGGTCAATATTTAGACCGATGGATGCCAACCATTTGAATTTTATGGCGTCATAGTCAAACATGCCATGCATATAGGTGCCTGTCACATTCCCTTTTTTAGAAACCGCCCCCTCCTGATCACAACAGGAATGCCTGTTTCGGGAGGTCACTTCAAACAGCGGATCTCCTGCCAGTCGGGTGGTCTGTCCCATGTGAATTTCATACCCCTCTCCCTGGGCATCGCCCCAGGAAAATCGACTCAGGGTGGTTGTTTTAGGGGCCTTGAGTATCGTTCCAACACAAAGAAGGTTCAAAGCCGGGGTTGTACCGGATTGATCTTCCAGCCCCTCGGGATCTTCCACATACTCCCCAAGGATTTGAAATCCACCACAGATACCCAAAATATATCCTCCGGCATTTTCATATGCCGTTAGTCTATCAGCCCATCCAGACTGTCTGAGCCAATTAATATCGGACCGGGTATTTTTGGATCCGGGCAGGATAACCGCCTTAAACTTTGAAAGATCCTGGGGCTGTTCCACAAACACCACCTGAATTCCCGGGGTATCTGCCAGGGCGTGAAAATCAGTGAAATTGGAAATATGTTTGAGTTTAATCACGGCAATGGCAGGAACGCCTTCCACAAGTTTGCTCACCGCAGGACACTGTTCAAGTTCAACGGAATCCTCGGCATCAATCCTGAAATGGTGATACCAGGGCAAAACCCCCAATACCTTTTTTCCGGTTTTTTCCTCTATCCAGTCACATCCCCCTTTAAACAGCTCAATATCCCCCCGGAACCGATTAATGATAAAGCCTTTAATCATATCCCGATATTTCTGGGGCAGACATTCCAACGTTCCCACCAGTTGGCCAAAAACCCCACCCCGGTGGATGTCGGCCACCAGTACCACATCAGCTCCGGCATACTCAGCCATGCGGAAATTGACAATATCCGAAGGCATGAGATTCACCTCGGCACAGGAACCAGCCCCCTCCATAACCACCATCTCATAGCGTTCCTGGAGTCTGTCAAAGGCCTGGCATGACTCCTTGAAATAGATATCTTTTTTGACGTGATATTCCACGGCGCTGCTGTTTTCAAAGGCCTTGCCGTTGAGCACCACCTGGCAACCCATCTCGCCTGTGGGTTTGAGCAGCACCGGATTCATGTCCACATGGGGGGCAATGCCAGCGGCTTCGGCCTGGACGATCTGGGCACGGCCCATTTCAAGACCTTCGGGGGTAATGCCGGAATTATTGGACATATTCTGGGCCTTAAAGGGGGCCACATGAACCCCCCGGTGGGCCAGGGATTTACAAATGGCCGCGCCCACAATACTTTTCCCCACATCAGACCCTGTACCAAAAACCGCAATGGGTTTCATCTTTCTCATTTTTCAATCCCGACCCGTGCCTGGACACCTGCCTTATAATAATGTTTAATTTCCGTCATCTCGGTGACAAGATCAGCCCGTTCCACCACCGCCGGTGTGGCTCCTCTGCCGGTGATGACAAGCTCCACATGTTCCGGTTTCATGTCCATGAGATCCAAAAGCGCCTGTTCAGAAAAAAGATTGCACATTACCGCCACATTGGCCTCTTCTGCCACCACAAGGTCATGTTCTCCCTTTTCCAAAATTTCCTGGAGACGGGCATATCCTTTTTTACCGGCCTCAATGTCCTCGGGCGAAGGTTTGCCTTTAACAAACTTCCCCATGCCGTATTGTTCCACGGTGATGAGTTCATTGAACCGGCCCAGGGCTTTGATTTCAGAGTAATCCCCTTTTTTTAAAAACTGGACAATGTAAACCTTGAATCCAGCGCCCGCGGCCCTAATACTCAGCCCCAGGGATGCTGTGGTTTTACCTTTTCCATTTCCCGTATATACCTGAACATATCCTTTTTTCATGACATCTCCTTTTTTCAGACTATCAAATTATTGCCTGCCCACAACGAAGATTGAAACTCTCATCATTGAAGTCTCTTGGGGGGAGTCTATTACAAACCCCAATTTTCTACCAGGGTCTAAATTTCATATTTTTTAGAATAGCCCCTGGGGGTGTACATAAAATCAAGATAAGCCACAGAAGCGTCACTACCCACCAGCAAAATGGTCTGCATATCCACATGGGACTCATCCATCTTTTCCAGGGTGGTGACGGACACCTTCTGCTGTTCGCGCATGGCCGAGGTGACAACCCCCACCGGAGTATCTCCATTCCTGTGCTCCATGATCAGATCCCGGGCCCGGGAGAGCTGCCAGTCCCTTTTTTTACTTTTGGGGTTATAAATGGCAATGACAAAATCAGCAGATGCCGCCGCAGAGATCCGTTTTTCAATTTTTTCCCAAGGGGTCAGCAGGTCACTGAGGCTGATAACGGCAAAATCATGGGTCAGGGGCGCACCCACAAGAGATGCCCCGGCGGCAAGGGCAGGAATACCCGGTACCACTTCGATCTCAAGGCAGGACCCCTCACTGTTTTCAGGACAGGGCTCTCCATGTCGCACCAGGGTCAGTCCCTTTTTTTCGCACATCTCAAACACCAGACCGGCCATGGCGTAAATCCCGGAATCCCCCCCGGAAATTAAGGAACACGTGGTGCCTTTCAGGGCCTCAGCAATGGCCATTTCCACCCGTTCCACCTCCTTCATCATGCCGGTGGAAATAATATTTTTATCTCCAATCACATCATGAATAAGATCGATATAGGTGGTGTACCCGGCAACGGAGTCGGACATTTCCAACAGCGTTGCTGCCCGGGGAGCCATGTAGGAGACATCCCCTGGGCCCGTGCCAATCACAAATAATCGGGGTCTATTCTTGCCACTGCAAGGGTTGCATTGCCCTTCTTTATCTTGGGCACCACCAGTTTTCCGTTGTGTGATGCCAGAATCGCTGCTGCTTCGCATACGCTTTTTACTCCCAGAAATTTTTCCACCGTTTTGGATGGATTTTGTATGTTTTTAACTGAATTCAATGCGTCTTTATCATAAAACAAAATGGGAACACCCAGAGACCGTGCAAGATCCAGAAGTCCTGGTTCATCGGCCTTCACATCTGTGGTAGCAAGGGCCGCAAGGCTTTTCAATGACAACCCAAGGCGTTCAAAAGAACTGGTGAGCAATGCCATCAACTCTGTCTGGGTGGTACCACGGTTACATCCCATGCCCGCCACCAATGACTTTGGCCTCAACAAAAGGGTTTCACGTGGAACAAAAACCAATGCATCACTGCACTGGATGGAAACCATCTTCTGTCCATCTTGCCCCTGCCCTGCCCGAAATTTTTCAGGCAAAGCGTTAATAAGACAAGGCAATGGATCAATAAGGGCAACCGGCTCTTTTTTCAAAAATGCCATGTTCACCGTTTTAATTAATGGGGGATTATCAATTACAAGCCCGCATTCTTTGGCAATCATGTCAATGGATGGCAGGGAATTGACATCCGTGGCCGTGGTGATCACCGGTGTGGCTCCACTTGCCTTGGCCACCCGGTGGGCAAGTTCATTGGCTCCCCCCAGATGACCGGAGATCAGACTGATGGCATGGAACCCTTTGTCATCCATCACCACCACCGCCGGATCTTCCAGTTTGGAACAGAGCAATGGTGCCAGCAGACGCACGGCAATCCCCGTGGAAAAAATGCAGATGTGGGCATCATAGTGACTGAACTGTTCCCCCAGAACGGTGGCCAGGCTTTTAAAATTCCTGGCACCTCCGGGCACTCTCTTTCCCATCATGGCACCGGAAGAGACCATGAAATCACTTCCGGTAAAATGAGCCTGGAGTTTCTCTCCCAGAACGATTCCCCCCGGGGTAATGGCCCAGATGCATATTTTTTCAGGATCTGAAGCCATGGGCAAATCCCGCATCATAGAGTTTTGATTTTATCACTTCGGGTTTCTCATGGGCCGCTTCCACGGCCCGTCCCACAAGAATCAAGGCCTGACGGTTAAGTTTTTCTGCCTTTACCGTGGCGGCCAGGGCATTTATTTTAGCAAATACAATGCGCTCTTCAGGATGGCTCACCTTGTAGGCAATGGCACAGGTACTTTCCGGGCCGTAATTTTCCGCCAGAATTTCCTGCACCCTTTCCACGTGAGCAATACTTAAATAGATGGCCATGGAACTCTGGTGGGCTGCCAGCAAGTTAAGGGCCTCCTGATCCGGCACCGGGGTTCGACCAGAAATCCGGGTGAGGATAAGGGTCTGGGTCACCTCGGGAAGGGTATACTCCATGCCCATGGCAGCCGCTGCCGCAAAGGCTGCAGTGACTCCGGGAATAACCTTATAGGAGATCTCATATTTATCCAGCGCCCTCATCTGCTCAAATATCGCACCATAAAGGGAAGGGTCTCCGGTGTGCAGGCGAACCACCTTTTTATTTTCCCCATGGGCCTTTTGTATCATCTCCACAATCTCATCCAGATTCAACGGCGCACTATCCACTGCCTCGGCCTCTGGATTCCAGGTGAGCAACTCCCGGGGAACCAGGGAACCGGCATATATAATAAGGTCTGCCTGTTGAAGGGCTTTTTGTCCTTTCACCGTGATAAGATCGGGATCTCCGGGACCTGCCCCCACAAACACTACAGGGTTGGTTGACATTTTTATTAATTCTCCTTTAGTTCTATCAGTAACAAATTCTTTTATACGAAAAAGCAGCACCGGAGTGCCGACAGCAGAGCCCCCGACGGCTGCCCTGACCGGAACATTGGGAACCAAAGGGGGA
>JASFYZ010000106.1:0-10100 GCA_045046665.1 Desulfobacterium sp. | reverse complement strand
CCGAGCATGGCGGCAATGACGATGTTGACATAGGAGATGCCCGTGATTTCGGCCATGACAAAGGCACCCGCCCCCATCACCGGGGGCATGAGCATCCCGCCGGTGGAGGCTGCTGCTTCCACGGCCCCGGCAAATCGGCGGCGATATCCCAGTTTCTTCATCAAAGGAATGGTAAAAACACCGGTGGAATAAACATTGGCTGCGGCCACCCCGGAGATGGAGCCGAAAAGCCCGGAGGAAATAACGGCTATTTTTGCCGGTCCGCCATTGCTTTTACCCGCTACTCTGCAGGCCAGATCCGTGAAGAACTGCCCTGTCTTTGTCACTTCCATGAATGCACCAAAAATAACAAACAGCGCCACAAAGGTGGCAGAAACCCCGGTGATGGAGCCGAAAATACCGGCATCGGTGATGAGATATTGCATTTCAATGATTTCGGCAAAGGGAAGGGGTTTTGCATAAAACACACCGGGAAGATAGGGTGCCGCATAGAGATAGACAAAGGCACCGGCAATGAGCATTGCCATGGCCGGAACCACGGCCCGGCGGACGGCCTCCAGGAGGAGCAGAACCATCATGGCGCCAAGGATAATTTCAATGGGCAGCACATCGTCCACAAATTCCATGCGCTCGGTGAGCCGTTCATGGAAAATCACTATATACAGGGGAGGGAAAATGGAGAGTAACGCTAAAATCCAGTTGCCAATGCCCACTTTCAGCCGTTCCTTGTTAAATGCCGGAAACAAAACAAAGGCGGCGGGCAACAAAAACATGAGATGGATACCCCGCTGTATCCGGGGCTGAAAAATCCCCACCGTGGCTGTATACAACTGGAAAATGGAAATAATGACAAGCCAGGCACCAATGGCCTTGTCTTGCCAGGTATTGAGTTTGTTCATGACACGTCCCCTGATTTTTTTATAAGAAAATATAGCATTAAAATACCGACAGCAGAGCCCCCGGCGAGGCATGGTTCCATTTTCTATCTTCGTTGTGAAAGGCTACCCTGTCATGCAGGTTATCTGGAACTCCGTCCAACAGATCTAATTCCTAAATTTTTCTAGTGGTTTGGTGAGCATGGCTGGTCTGGCTATTATTTGTCCGTTGACGGTTATTACCTCCATTCCGGAGGCAATGACCGTCAACGGCACCAGATATATTGATTAGAAAGGCAGTGGAATAAATTCTGTTCAATCCGGTTCCAATTCTTTCTAAACTTTTTATTTACTTCATGTATCCGGCATCTTTATAATATTTTTCTGCCCCGGGGTGGAGGGGAAGGGCAACATTTTTCCATCCGGTTGCAGGTATGAAATTCTTGTTGGCTGGGTTGATGGCGTAAAGTTCTTCTGTATTTTCACAGATTATTTTAATGACGGTATATGCCACATTGTCTGGAACATCTTTGTTGACGATCAGCTCGCCCGCAGATACAACCGTGGAAACATCGTCGGTCTGGCCTTTGTAGGTCCCCTTGGGAATCATGCTTCTGCCGGAATCCAGAGCCAGGGTGCCAAGCTCCGCATTGAGTTGGTTGATACACTCATCGGACAGGGAGACCAGGGATGAATCACGACTGACGGTCATCTCGGTGATGGCGGCACCGGGAAGTCCCAGATGGGTAAATACGAAATCCACATGTTTGTCTTTATAGAGGTTGACCATATCGGAATAAACGGCATGGAAGACCTTGCCACCTGCTTTTTTGATGTCATCCAGGGAGATGCCGTAAAATCCCAGGATGGTGTTCATCAGGGGCAGATCCGAAGTTCCTTTCATGGGGGCTGCTATTTTAACTTTTTTGCCAGCTTTTACCATATCTGCCAGTTGGGCCATGGTAGTGACACCCTTGTCGGCAGCTCCCAGTATATGGATGTGGTAGATGCCGAAAATACCACCCAGGGAGCGCACATCGGGGTTGGGTTTTTTGTACACCGGTGCCAGCCCTTTCAGGGCCATCTTGTCCACAAAGGTGATACCCCAGCCAAAATCGTCTTTATGTCTGGAGACGCGTACGGGATTTACCACACCGCCGCCGGGAACGACTTTTAAAATGATATTGGGCTCTTTTTCTGCGATCATTCTGGCAATACCGCCAGCCTGGACATACCAGCCGCCGCCAACGCCCCCGGCCACCCATGTCATGGTGGTGGATTCGGTGACTTTGAATTCGTCAGCCATGGTTGTTCCGGGCAGAGCCATAAGGGCTACCGCAAGGAATGTTAACATGCAGATCATTACTTTTTTCATTTTTTTCTCCCTTTGTTAATGGTGGATTGATCACAGCATCGGATATTCTGATTCATACATACAAGGCTCGATGTGTGCTCAATTCCGTTAATGGTGATGGGATATCATTTAATAAGGCCCATTAAATGTCAACCACACACGCTCTTTATGTGTGCTGCATCCAGGAATAAACCGGCGGAATATCATCGGATTCCGGTTCGCTTTTCACATCCAGGAATATGGGGTCCTTGGAACTAAAGGCAATTTCAAGCCCCTGTTCCAACTCTTCAGCGGTTTCTATGGACAAGGCCTTTAAGCCAAAGCCTTCTGCCACCTTGGCCGGGTTGTTTGCATTAAAATCCACTGAAAAATACTTTTCATTGCAATGGAGTTTTTGCAGGGCCTTGATCCAGCCAAAGGCGCTGTTGTTAAAATGGATAAGCACGACGGGAATATTGAGTCGGGAAATGGTTTCCAGCTCTCCGGCTGACATGCCAAGGGAGCCATCTCCAAACAATCCCACAAGCCTTGCATCGGGTCGTGCAAAATGGGCACCCACCACGGCGGGGATGGCATAACCCAGGCCGCCGTAGGAGCGGGGGATAATAAATCTGGAATTTTTGGCTGCCAGTTTCAGATACCGGGTGGTGTAGGGGGTGGGGGTACCAGCATCGGAAATGACGATGGCTGTTTCGTCAAGGTGGCGGTTCAGCTCTGAAATGATACGATGGGGTTTCAATGGCGTGGTATCCATTTTAAACCCTTTTTCCGCCTCCTGCCAGAAGGAACAACGCTGGGCATTGAGATCATTGACCCAATCCGATGCTTGTCTGTGGGCGGTTTTTCCCTTTAAAAGGGTGAGCAGATCTTCCACCACCAACCTTGCATCCCCGGCCACACTCAGGGTATTGGGAAAGTTATTGGACAGCATCTCAGGGTTGAGATCAATCTGGAGAATTTTTCTGCCGGGTTTTTCCGAGGGCATGGTCCAGTTGATGGTGGAGACGGAACCCATTTTGCACCCAATGTACAAAAGTACGTCGGCCTCTTCAATGGCCCGGTGGGCATGGGGATGAAAACCGTTGTCGCCGATGACTCCCAATGCCATGGGGTGATTGTCTGGCATGATGCCCTGGCCTGAAATGGTTGATACCACGGGGGCTGCCATCCATTCTGCCATGGATTGAACGGCCTCGCCTGCCTGGGAATGGTTGGCACCGCCCCCCACGATGAGGGTCAGCTTTTTGGCGTCTGCCATGTGAGCCACCATTTTTTCCAGTTCCACCCGGGATCCCCGGGTGCGGAATGCCGGGTAGTGGCAGCAGTTTTCGTCGCCATAAAGGGGTGTGGTTTCCGGCAGTTCGCCGTACAGCACCTCTTTTGGGATGGCCAGATGGACCGCGCCGGGTCGTCCCGTGGTGGCGATCCGGAAGGCTCTTCGCATCACTTCAGGGACTTTTTTAACATCTTTCACCACATAGGCCCATTTGGTGATGGATTCATAGAGTTTTTGGGTGTCAAGCTCGGTGATGGTCTGTTTGCCTTCTCCTGACAGCGGAACATCCGATGTGATGGCGATGACGGGAATGGACGATGCATTGGCTTCGGCCACACCGGGGACTGTATAAAGGGAACCGGCACCCGAAGGGCATTCGCAGATGCCGGGCTTGTGGCTAAGCCTTGCATAGGCATCGGCCATGAAGGCCGCTGATCTTTCATCCTTTGCCATGACATGGGTAATGTCTTCCTGATTGTCATATAGTGCTTCGTAAAGCTTAATACTGGTATCTCCGGGAACACCAAACAATACCTTGACCTGGTATTGTTTTAACATTTCTACAATAGTCTGAGCACCATTCATTGTACGCTCCTTGCTACGATATGTTGTTAACATAGAAATTAAAGACATTTGGCTTTGGGCTATTGGGTTTATTTTATGGGATCACTGTCTCCATCCTAAAATGACCAATGTTGTACCCACCCCATACCACTGAATCGAACATTTTCTTTCATGTTCAGGTTAAAAAAATAGTCCGGAAAGCGGTATTAAACGGTATTAGATTTAAACAGGGTGTATTTGATTAAAAAGTTAATAAATTATTTAATAAACTTTTCAATAAAAAATATTGCACAAAAAAAATGGTGTGTCAATTAAAAATTAATTAAAAATTATCTTGTGATTTCAAGAATTTTGATGGAATATAGAGTTGTTTCCCATTCCATTTCCATGGCATGGGGTGTGGGGGAAGTTTGAAGCCCTATGTGATTCCTATCCTAAATCGGCGGGAATTGTGATCAATTCCTGGGAATATATTTTTGGTGTAAAGGAAATCCATGCCTCTAAAAAATGATAAAAAAGAACCTGAAAAGACAGATATGACCCAAAAGGCTTATATGGCCATCCGTCAAATGCTGTTTTATAATGAAATTCAATCCGGTCAGAAAATTAAGTATAAGGATCTTGCTTCCCGCATCGGTGTCAGCATGACCCCTGTTATTCAGGCGTTGAAGTGGCTTGAATTTACAAATATTGTCCGACATGAGGCAAACAAAGGGTATTATGTTAATGAGATCAGTGTGCGGGAGGTGGAGGAGATTTACGATACCCGTCTGATGTTGGAAGTCTCTCTGGTGCCCAAAATTATCAAAAATATGGATGAAGAGGGGCTTGAGGCCCTGAAATTTGCCGTGGAAAATTATAAAAAAGCAGTGGCGGATGATAATTACTATAAACGGATCATGACGGACATGAAATTTCACATGACCCTTGCCGCCCTGTCCCACTGTACCATTCAAATCAAGATGCTCCAGGGGCTGTTTGATGTTTTGATGCTGCGTTACAGCCAGAATCTGGTATTTTTAAGTGTCACCGACACCTCCCTGCCCGAGCATGCCAAAATTTTTAAAAGCCTTGATAACCGGGATGAGGCTGCACTGGAAGCCAGTGTCAGATATCATGTGGGGACGGTGCGCAGCCATATCATTAAAGGAATGAAACGTCTGGTTGTGGAGACAAAGGAGTTTTTATAGTGTCGTAATGGCAAGAATTGAAAAACAGGGATTAACTCCAGCAGCAAGCAAAAAGGCTGGCAACAACGGGAAATACAGGGAAGGAGGTCACCGAGCCACGATGGAACAACTTGTGAAGTCCTTCCTTGAATAGATCAATCCCCGCCATGCAGGTAAATATTCCAACCACCAGACAGGCAAGGGCTTCAGCCCGGTACAAGCCATAGGGAAAACGGGTGGCTTTACCCCTGGAGGCAATCAAGAGGCCAAACCCCGGTGCAGCATGGGTCATGAGATCGGCAGCGCTGTGGATGGCGTCGGCAATGAGTACCTGTGAATTGAAAAGATACCCCACAATACCTTTCATGATGGATAGACCAAGGGAGATGAACACCGAAATAAAGGCAACGGTTTGGCCCTTTTTTAAATTTCTTATTTTGTCTTCCATGACTCATTGCTCTCTTTTTCTCAGATCCCGGAACACTCTATGAATCTGTTTACTTTTCTACAACCATGGCAGGACTATTCTTTGCACCAGATAGTTCAGGTCCGCGCCGCCTCACCGGATACCAGTTGAACAAGGCCATCTACATATTTTCTAAGCTGAAGGACTTCGGCATTCAGCTCATCGGCTGCCGTTGCCGACGCATCGGCGTTGGTGGCATTTTGCTGAACCTCTCCATCAATTTCAGTAATAACACCGTTGGTCTGTTCAATGCCAAGGGCCTGCTCTTTGGATGCCTTTGAAATATCTGAAACATATGCCGCAATTTTCTCTGCACTTTCTGCAACCTTTGAAAAGGCCTCACCCGTGGCAGAGACAGAATCCCCACCCTTATGAATGCTCTCCACTGTTTCCTGGACAAGGGATGCCGTCTCCCTGGCCGCATCAGCCGATCGCATGGCCAGATTTCTGACCTCGTCGGCCACAATTGCAAAACCGGCACCCGCCTCACCGGCCCGAGCCGCTTCAACGGCAGCATTCAGCGCCAGAAGATTGGTCTGAAAGGCTATCTCTTCTATGGTTTTAATAATCTTTGAGGTCTCCTCACTTGCCTTGGTCATGTCTGCCATGGAGTGATTCACCTGCGCCATGGAACGGGTGGCCTCTTCCATGACCGTGATGGACTCCTTCATTAAGGTATCCGCCTGCAACGCATTATCTGCATTATGGCGGGTCATGGAAGCAACCTCTTCCAAGGATGCCGAGGCCTCTTCCAGAGATGCTGCCTGTTTTGAAGCCCTATCTGCCAGCACCTGACTTGAACTGGCAACCTGGCAGGAAGAGATATACGTTTGTTCAGCACTTTTATCCAGCCCCTGGGCTGTACCCATAATGGGGATGGTTATTTTTCGAGAAAAGGTAAAGGCAAAAGCAATGGCCACCATCAGACTGATCCCCGAAGCCATCATGAACAATTGATTTGATTTTTGCCCCAATCTCATAATTTTTTCCTGAACCAACCGGAATTCGTCCTCATAGGCTTCCACACCAATAACCCAATCCAAGTCTTTAAAGTACATCACTTTTACCAGCTTAACCCGTGGTGACTGCTGATTTTTATCTGAAAAATAAGAATAGGATGCGACATTACTCCCATCAAGTCCATGGGCCTTGGCGATAATCTCCTGAACAAAAAACCCGCCGTTTCTATCCTTTGATTCCCAGAAGAGTTCACCCTGATGGCGTTTATTTTCAGAAACAACACCACGCCCCTTGGAATTATAAATAGAGACAGCACCGCTTTTACCCACCTTTATCTTAACTATTTCATCCACCAGGCTTTTTTCAAGATTTTTTTGTTGAATACCCACGTACAAAATACCCACCACGCTATGGGTCTCATCAAAAATAGGCTCATAGGCGGTCATGTACCAGGCATTTACAACAAACGCCCGCCCCTTGTAAATATCACCCTTTAAAACGGTTTCAATCACTTTATTGGCCACGCCATCGGGATTCACTGCCGGAATAAACGTACCAATGGCCCTGGTACCATCTTTTTTCTGAACATTGGTGCAAACGCGAAGCATATCTCCTTTTTCATTCATGCGCTGAAAAATGGTGCATGTCTCGACGCTTAATGCCTTTGTTTTATCAACAATGGGCGAACAGATCGTCATTTTTCTATTTTGTCCCAGCCACAGGTCGCCAACCATCAATTTGGGAAGTTGAATCGCATTTTCCTTTTTTGTAAATTGATTCACCGCATTCCAGGTTACAAGGTCCTTACCGGCAACAGATACTTTGCCCATGGTTTCAAGAAGATTACGGGATGTTTTTAGAGCATTATCGATAATTTGTTGAGCCAGCCCTGTGTATGCCTGACACATTGCATAGATGTTCTCGGCAATGTGTTCCATATCGGCGTCACCAATGGTCATGGTCTCCTTTAATGCAAATTCTCCCATCTTCTGATTGTTTCTTATGGATATGATGGAACTGAAACATAGGGGAATAATGGAAATAGCCATGGCAAACAGAACAAGTTTAGATTTAAGACCCATCTTTTTCACAGTCATTAACTTCACTTTTTATTAAAGAATTGATATTCAACAAGAACCAGTAAGTGGCAGGACATAAATTACTTTCCCTTGATACATCAAATAATTGCCTTGATGATGGGTGCGATTTAAATTTTTAACAGAAAGAAACTTTCGTCCATGCACTTAATGTTTATTATGATAAAGATCTAATTGGCTTTCATCGAGTTACACTCGATCTTCAATACGAATGCGTTATATCACCATAAATAAATGGAACTCAAGTATTTTTATCAACACAGGAGAACCGGCCAAATAAAACTCCCAAGGGGTCATGGTTTTTAAGTTTTAATCTGGGGTCGATCGTAGTGGGCCATTTTACAGTGTAAAAGGCAGGGAGAGCCCAGCATGGATCAAGGAAAATCCAAATAATATGAATATTCCGTTCGTTGGGTGGAAAGGGCTGGAAAGGGCTGGAAAGGCCTATCTTGCGGCAGAAAGTCAGAAAGAATGGCATGATTACCTGGAAGGTCTGATCATAAAGCACAGTAGAAAATATTTTCTTCGGCTCCGGCTTGAAGCGTTGCGCGCATTGGGTTAAGAGATCTGAGTCAATGGAGACATAGGATTCACTATGCCCCATTGACTTGCCCTGGATAGGAGCTGAAATTCTGCGATATTGGAGCCTGATAAAAGCCTCAGCCTCTAATCTTCAATGCCCATCTCTTTCAACACCTTACGCATATAAGGTACCCTGTTCGTGAAAATTCCATGTACTTTATATTGAAGCGCTTTCTTAAGATTCTTTTTAGTGTTGACAGTAAAAGGATTTATCTTTTTTCGTAGAGAACGTGCAATCTTCACAGTTTCATCAGTAAGATGATCAATATTGGGATGAAGATAATTAACCTTTGTTTCCATAAGCTGGGCTTTCAAGTCTGCCGGTGGTTCATTTATAAGAAGAGCTGTCTTCAATTTTGGCCTGTAGTCCGCAAGAACAAGAAGAGGCAGACGAAAAAAAGATGAAATGATAATCTGTGACGACATTTCATAGTGTTCTATCATATCAACGATTTCTCTTTCCAGGTGTTTTTCCTTCAACTCAATATTGAGCATGATATCGGTATCCTTTGCCAGAAGAAGCACTTCTTCCAGTAAAGGAACCCTCTCATTCTTGGAACCAAGCCTAACTTTTCTTACTTGCGTAAAATTAGCTTTCTTTAGTGAAATATCATGCCCGGCTATCCGCGAAAGGTTGTCATCGTGAACTACATAGAGATGCTTTTTCTTTCCTTTCCGGACATCAAACTCGATCCACTCAGCCTTCTCACGAATTGCCCTCTTAAAGGAGACAATAGTATTTTCTTGCTCTTTTTCAGGTGACCCACGATGGGCAAATAATTTAATCATGGCAAACTCAATCCATTCTATATTTTATTCGAACCATATTTAAATAATAATTTAAAAAATAACCTATCTTTTATTATTTTTCAACCACAATTTCTTTAAAAAATTCTATTTAAAACAATGGCAAATAACATATTTAATACTCTCATGCAATAAGTTTGTAACAGAGTTCTTTCAGAGAAATTGTGCATCGACTTCACACGTGTGTAAGTGAGGCTATATTGAGAATTCCAGGCTCTGAAAACAAAAAAAAGCCACCGTAATTACAGTAGCTTTAATGTTAAACTGGCGGAGAAAGAGAGATGATCACCCTTTCCAAGGGGATGCTGGTTTTCTTGATGGTCGCCTATCAGATAAACGTCTATTCTTTCCGCTCATCAATGGGAAGATACTCGTAGAGCGTGTTGCCTGTATAAATCTGGCGGGGTCTGGCAATCTTCATTTCCGGGTCAGACACATCCTCTTTCCATTGGGCAATCCATCCGGGCAACCTTCCAATGGCAAACATGACCGTAAACATGTTGGTGGGGATACCCATGGCCCTCAGCAGAATTCCGGAATAAAAATCCACATTGGGGTAGAGATTTTTCTCTTTAAAATAGGAATCATTGAGAGCCGCTTCCTCAAGTTTCCGGGCAATATCCAGCAGGGGGTCTTTTCGTTTGACCTTTTTCAAAACAATATCACACATCTCTTTCATAATTGTTGCCCGGGGATCAAAGGTTTTATACACCCGATGCCCAAATCCCATGAGCCGGAATTCGTCTTCTGGATCCTTTGCCCGGGCGATACATTTTTCCACAGAGATACCGTCTCTTTGGATATTTTCAAGCATCTGAATAACCGCCTGGTTGGCACCGCCGTGCAAGGGGCCCCACAACGCCGAAATCCCGGCGGAAATGGTGGAATAAATATTCACTTTTCCAGATCCCACCACCCGGACGGCTGTGGTAGAACAATTTTGCTCATGG
>JASFYZ010000105.1:0-3582 GCA_045046665.1 Desulfobacterium sp. | reverse complement strand
TTTTTTACCCTTTTTTTCGATTTTCCACGTACTGAGTCAGTTTCTTTTCAATTTCCGGATCAATTTCAGGTTTTTCATAGGATGCCAGACGCTGGGTTACCTTATCTTCGGCCACCTGGTCAATGCGTTGTTTTCCCGCCTTGGTCCAACTATCTGAGTTCATGCGGCTCATGAGGCCCGGCATGTAAAATTCCGTACGGCACAGCTTAAAGGTTTTGGGATGTGTCAGGTATTGCCCCCCAATTCCCACGTCTTTGATGATGTCAAGATCAATGGACTCGTCCGTCAGGGCCAAGGGTTTGATCATATTTTGCACCATGCCGCAGATCTCTTCATCCACAATGAATTTTTCAAAACTCATGGCAATGTAAGACCCCAGAATTCCGCAGGAGTGAAGCATGAAATTAATACCGCTTCGCACCGCTGTGGAAAGGGCCAGGGCAGATTCAGCACCGGCCTGGGCATCGGTAAAAAGGGCATCGGTCAATCCACCGCCAGACCGACTGGGAAGCCCATAGTACCGAGCAATCTGGGCCACAAAGTGGATGTTTTTAGAAAGTTCTGGCGCACCAATGGAAAGGGCTCCGGTTTTCATGTCCATGGCAGAAGAGGTGGACCCATACACCACCGGGGCACCAGGTTTTACCAATTGGGCCAGGGTAATCCCGGCCAGGACTTCAGCATTTTGAAGCGCCAACACACCATCCAGGGTCACAGGGCCGGAACCACCAGCCATGATCAGAGATGCCACCACACAGGCCTGTCCATGGCGGGCCAGCTCAATGAGTGCCCCTATCATTTCATCGGAAAACTGCAATGGAGACAGGGAATTGATCAAAGAGACAGACACCGTCTTATCCATGATATTTTCCTTGCCACCCCAGAGAATACCGGCCATTTCAATGCCATCCAATGCGCCCTGGCGGGAGACAGGACTTCCCATGAAGGGTTTATCGCAAAGGAGCATATTGGAAAGATTCAGATCCAGGTGAACGGTTTCATGGGGCATGTCTGCCGGTTCCACCATCATCCATCCATTCATATTAATATACTTGGATGTCTGAACCAGCTTACAAAAGTTATCATAATCTTCCATGGTGGCCTGCCGCTGATCCCCCTGGCCATCAATGACAAAGGGAGCCCCATAACCGGGCAGAAAAACAAAATCATCCTCACCTATTTCAACACTTTTTTTTGGATTTCGGGCATGGACGGTGAAGCGTTTGGGGGCCGTTTCAAGGGCTTTTTTGATATCGGATTCCTCAAAAAACACCGTAGTTCCCTCCACCCGGTGACCATTTTGCTTGAAAATTTCCAGAGCCTCGTCATCGTTAAAGGCAACACCGGTGTTTTTCAGAAGGTTCATGGATGCGGCATGAATTTTTTCCAGATTTTCTGTATCAAGTTCCTGCATTCTATCGTACATATGACATGTCTCCCCGGGGACGTTAAAAAACAACCCCATAATTAAGGTTTGTGGTAAATATTCGGGTTGGTAATGGAAATGTTTGCCAGTGCCCCACATTTGCCTATTTGGGACTGCGTAGCATACTAATGCTATGTGAGCAGGCCAAAATAGGTGAAGATGGGGTGCTGGCCGAATATTTACGGTTTGTGGTTATTGATTGTTTTCTTTTTTATACCTGCCAAGTCCCCGAAAGGTGCCAAACAGCACCAGCAACAGCAGAAACATTAATGGAAATGCCGTTGCAATGGAGGCGGTCTGAATGGCTTTTAAGCTGCCGGTTCCTGCCAGAACAGCGGCCACAGCCCCCAGGGCAATGCCCCAGAACGCCCGAAGATTTTTCCCGGGATTCTCATGACCCGATACAAACATGGCAAGGGAAATGGCCGCAGAATTGGCACTGGTCAGGAAAAAGGTACCAATGAGAAAAATCAGGGCAATGGACAAAATGCCGGTCATGGGAAGATTCTGTGCAATGGCAAAAATGGCACTTTCCACCCCATGTTCCTTTAATGTACCGGTGACATCAAAACTGATACCCGCACCGCCGATAACGCCATACCACAGAAAATTTCCCAGGGTGGGCAGAATAAGGGTGGCGGCAACGGTTTCCCGGATGGTTCTGCCCTTGGAAATTCTGGCAATGAACACGGCCACAAAGGGTGCCCAGCTCATCCACCAAGCCCAGTAAAATACGGTCCAGCTACCGATCCAGTTCCCCTCATACCCCGGGGCGGTGAAAAGACTCATGGGAATAAAATGGAGCAGATACTGGCCAATGGCGTTGGTGGTGAGATTGATGAGAAAAATGGTGGGGCCAAAAATCAGGACAAAAAACCATACTGCCACAAACACCCACATGTTGATATCGCCAATGAGTTTCACCCCTTTTTCAAGACCTGTGTAAACGGAAAAAGTAAAAATGGCGGTGAGCACACCGATGATGATATAAGTACTGCTGGGGCCAAGTTCCAGGCCATACTGGAATTTTAATCCACTGGAAAGCTGAAGCGCCACCAGCCCCGTGGTGGTGGCAAGCCCCCCCAATGTTGCAAAAACCGCGAATATATCCAAAACCTTACCCCAGGCTCCATGGATTCTATCCCCAATAACATAGTAAAAAGCACTGGAGAATTTCAGGGGGAGATTCTTGGTAAAACAGGCATGGGCAATGGCAACGGTGAGCATGGCATAGATGGACCAGGCACTAAGCCCCCAATGGAAAAATGAGTAGGTCATGGCATTGGCCCCGGCTTCCGGGGTAAGCGCTTCTCCGCCAAAATAAGGGGGTGGGGTCATGTAGTGGTAGGCGGGTTCAGCAGGCCCCCAGAAAACAATACCAGCGGCAATGGCCGACCCAAACAACATGGCAAACCAGGAAAAATTTGAGAATTCCGGCTTGTCATGGGCAAGACCCAACTTCATATTTCCATAACCGGGCCCCATGAGCACAAAGCAACCGATGACCAGGAGAAATACCGTTAAGAGATAAAGCCATGTCCAATTGGTGGTGGTCCAACTGAAGACACCGTTGATGGTTTTAGCCATGTTTTCCGGAAAAACAATGGCCCAGAGGATAAACAGAACGGTTAATGATGCTGACACCCAGAAGACCAGAGGATCAAAGGGTTTTGTTGGGGTTATTGGCTGTGACATGCGACACTCCTTAATATTAGAATCGCAAATTTTATAACTTGAACGAAATAGCTTGCCTTTTGGCCCATCTACAGCAAAGCATCAAAGGCCCAATAGGGCCGAACTATTAAACCTTTAATGCGCCTTGTAGATGAACCGCCATATTTTATAGATTGGTCTGCGCTATTTCTGTCCAACTTATTTCATCTGCGGTCCTTAGGTTTCAACTGACCTTTTGAGTCAGCGGGATCAAAAATTCTTTTAGAATCCGGATTTTAATTTGAGCACCCACAAAATGGGAAACATCAAAACCAGGATCTATGAATATATTGATAGCAGGTTGTGTGCCACACGGACAAAAACAGTTTGGACAAAACAGAATAAATTACATAAAAAATTGGGCATCCTTCAAAAGTACTTTACACTTTCTTTGACCATTCCCCATTTGCAGGGGCTTTTCCTAAAAGACTGTAAAGTACTTT
>JASFYZ010000104.1:0-14249 GCA_045046665.1 Desulfobacterium sp. | reverse complement strand
TCATAAATAATATAACTACTCCTATATTTAAAAAGTGTAACTAATATTTCTAATTTTAGAAAAATAGAATCTTTAAAGTGAACCAGTCTTAAGACTGCTCAAATTGGTGTAAGATATTATTTATAATTTTTTTGTACTTATACTTAAGAAAACGCACACCTAGCTCTTTTTTCAAAAGGGCAATTTCAGATCCCTTTTTCCCGATGATGATCCCAGGTCTTGCTGCAAACACGCGGAGTCTTATCCGTTTGGAAAACCGCTCAATTTCTATTTTAGAGATACCTGCATGGTAAAGCTTCTTTTTAAGAAATTTTCTAATTTTATAATCTTCATAAACAAAATCAGCATATTCCTTATCGGCATACCACCGGGAATCCCATGTTTTGATAATACCTAATCTTAACCCGATTGGATTTACTTTTTGGCCCAATCCGAATCCTCCTTATTTAGACCGTTTCCGCAACTGTTACTGTGATGTGGCTGGATCTTTTCAGAATCCTGGCACCTCTGCCCCTGGCCCTGGCCCGAAATCGTTTCAGGGTAGGACCCTGGTCAACAACAATGTTCTTGACGATGAGACCATCGACGTCCAACTCATTGTTGTGCTCAGCATTGGCAACCGCCGAACTCAGGGTTTTGGATATGATACCGGCTGCTTTAAGGGGCATAAACTTGAGAAGGTTTAAAGCCTCCTCAACAGGTTTGCCCATCAAAGCTTCAACAGGAGCACGCAGTTTTAACGGTGATATTCGTACGTATTTAGTGACTGCTTTAACTTCCATTTCAGTTTCCTCTTACATTGTAACCCCAAGGGGTTATCTCTTCATTTTCGACTTTTTATCACCTGCGTGACCGTAAAACGTTCTTGTGGGAGAAAACTCGCCAAGCTTATGTCCGACCATGTTCTCCGTAACAAATACCGGCACGAATTTTTTTCCATTATGAACTGCAAAAGTGACTCCCACCATCTCGGGAAAAATAGTTGATCTCCTGGACCAGGTTTTGATCACTCTATTGCTCTTTTTATCTTCTTGAGCAGCAACAACCTTTCTTATCAGTTCCGGGGCTATATAAGGGCCCTTTTTCAACGACCTTGGCATATCAGATCACCTATCTATTTGCGTTTAGCTCTTCTTTTCACGATGTACTGGTCAGTCCGCTTATTATTACGGGTTCGATACCCTTTGGTCGGCACACCCCAAGGTGTACAAGGATGACGACCACCGGAGGATCTACCCTCACCACCACCCATTGGATGATCCACAGGGTTCATGGCAACACCTCTTACTGAAGGTCTACGTCCCAACCATCTGGAACGACCGGCCTTACCAAGCTTGATGTCATCGTGTTTTTCATTACCCACCCTACCAATGGTGGCCTTGCACTTAATGTGCACCATGCGCACCTCACCGGAGGGCAGAAGAACCTGGGCATATGTCCCGTCTTTTGCCATCAGCCTTGCAAAGGTACCAGCACTCCGGACGATCTGGCCACCCTTCTGCTGTCTGAGTTCAACATTATGAATACGAGTACCCAGGGGAATATTTTCCAGGGGCAGGCAATTTCCCGGTTTAATATCTGCATCTGGACCGGTTTCAATCACATCACCCACCTGGAGATCCATGGGGGCAAGAATGTAGCGTTTCTCGCCATCCACATAAAACAAAAGGGCAATGCGGGCACTTCTGTTAGGATCGTATTCAATGGCAGAAACCTTGGCAGGAATGCCATCTTTATCTCTCTTAAAATCTATAATTCTGTACTGCTTTTTTGCCCCACCACCCCTGTGACGACTGGTAATCCGGCCATGTACATTACGCCCGGCTGTCTTCTTAATTTTTTTCAGCAGGCTCCGTTCGGGCTTTACCTTGGTAATTTCCTCGAAGGTAAAGTACTCCTGGGCCCGTCTGCCGGGTGATGTCGGCTTTGTCTTCTTTATTGACATGTGGTTACCTCTTTATACACCTTCAAAAAAATCAATTCTCTGCCCGGGCATTAATCGCACAATGGCCTTTTTCCAATCCCGCCGTTTTCCAACGATCTTGCCACGACGCTTTACCTTGCCCTTCATCTGAATGGTCCTGACGGCTTGAACTTTGGTATTAAAAATCCGTTCCACCGCGTCTTTAATTTCCATGCGGTTGGCCTGACGGTCCACCTCAAAGGAAACCTGATTGAAGAGCTCTTTTTGCAGAGTTGTTTTTTCCGTATTCAAGGGCCGTCGAATTATATCATAATCTTTAATCATCACCCGAGCCTCCCTTCAATTCCCTGAATGGATGACTCAACCAATAACAGTGTGTCATATTTCAGGATGTCATAAACATTGAGACCCTCGGTCTTAATGACTTTAACCCCAGGCACATTCCGTGAAGAGAGAAACAGATTTCTATCATCGTCTGAAGTGACAACCAGAACCTTTTTCAGCCCCAGAGCCTTGGTTACATCCACAAAGGACTTTGTTTTGATCCCTTCCAGGCCAAAACCATCAATAACAGTCAAAGACTCGGTGGCCAACTTACTGCTCAACGCCATCTTTAGAGCCAGCGCACGCACTTTTTTGGGCAGGTTGTAGGCATAGGATCTCTGCATAGGTCCGAAAATCACACCACCACCCCGTCTCAGGGGCGACTTGACACTTCCAGATCTTGCATTACCTGTACCCTTCTGCCGATACAATTTTTTGGTACTTCCAACGATGTCAGAACGCCCTTTTACAGAGGCGGTTCCGCATCTCCTACTTGCAAGCTGCATTCTCACAACATCATGCAGTACACTTTTTTTAACAGGTATGCTGAATATCGTATCAGGGAGTTGGGTCTCTGAGACCTTCTCACCTGACCTGTTCAAAACATCTACAGCAGCCATATATGTCCTCATTAAATTCCGACTGTGCTTCACTGCGAAGGTCATTGCAATACCCACAGTCGTGGTAAAAACTACGTATACAATCCCAACTACTTTGCCACTTTTACGATCTCAAGGATGCCGGTTTTTGCGCCCGGGACAGGTCCTTTGACCAGCAAAAGATTCTCTTCGACCCTGACTTCAATCACCACAAGATTTTTGACCGTTTTTCGATCAACCCCCATGTGTCCAGGCATTTTCTTACCCTTGGTGACCCGTGCAGGCCAAGCTGAACACCCGATGGAACCGGGTGCACGATGATTCCTGCTACCATGGGTCTCTGGTCCACGACTGAAACCATGACGCTTAATGGTCCCCTGAAACCCTCGTCCCTTGGAGGTACCGGACACGTTAACCTTGTCTCCAGGTTTCAGAAAATCCAGACCCAGAACCTGACCTGGTTCATAGTCTTCCGGGGTGTCAACCCTGAATTCACGAAGGGTTACAAACCCAACGTCACCGCTTTTTGCAAAATGACCCACAGCAGGCTTAGTACACCGCTTAATGGCTTTGGTGCCAAACCCCACCTGGACCGCATTGTAGCCGTCCACACTGAGGGTTTTTACCTGGGTGACCACACAGGGACCCACCTCAAGAACGCTTACCGGCACAAGGGTGCCATCGGCGGAAAAGACACTGGTCATTCCCATCTTTTTTCCAACGATTCCATCACACATAATCATAATCCTAATTCTATGTTTTCAAATTTCTTAAAGGAAATCTGATCTTATAGCCTAAATCTTTTTCAATTACGGCTGAGAATAAACCCATCTAATACCCATGAAGGATCAGATTAAAGCTTGATTTCCACAGCCACACCCGGGGACAGATCCAGTTTCATCAAGGCATCCACGGTTTGCTGGGTGGGTTCAAGAATATCCATCAAACGTTTATGGGTTCTGATTTCAAACTGCTCCCGGGATTTCTTGTTCACATGTGGAGAACGCAGCACACAAAATTTATTAATCCGGGTGGGAAGCGGGATAGGCCCCACAACCTTTGCACCGGTTTTTCTTGCTGTATCCACGATGTCAAGGGATGAACGATCAAGCAACTTATGGTCATAAGCCTTGAGCCTGATCCTTATTTTTGTTTTTATCATAACGATTCAATCTTCCCTGGATTATTCAACAATTTCGCCAATAACACCGGCACCCACAGTACGTCCACCTTCTCTAATGGCAAACCGAAGCTCTTTTTCCATGGCAATGGGGGCAATGAGTTCAGCTGAGATACTTGCGTTATCTCCAGGCATGATCATTTCAACACCATCGGCCAAGGTCAAGATACCGGTTACGTCAGTGGTTCTAAAGAAAAACTGGGGACGATAACCGCTGAAGAAAGGGGTATGACGACCGCCTTCTTCCTTGCTCAGGCAATAAATCTCTGCCTTAAACTTGGTATAAGGTTTAATGGTTCCGGGTTTAGCAACCACCTGGCCTCTTTCAACGGCATCTCGCTTGGTTCCTCTGAGGAGTAACCCCACATTGTCACCGGCCCGACCTTCATCAAGCAGCTTTCTAAACATTTCAACGCCGGTACAGATGGTCTTGACGGTTTCACGGATACCCACAAGCTCGACTTCTTCACCGGTTTTAACAATACCACGCTCAATCCTTCCAGTCACAACAGTACCACGACCAGAAATACTAAACACATCCTCAATGGGCATGAGAAAGGGTTTGTCCGTGTCGCGGACAGGCTCTTCCACATAGGAGTCTAACACAGCAAGAAGCTCGGCAATACACTTGGCATCATCGCCACCGGCCTCGTCACACTCCAGAGCCTTCAGAGCAGATCCTCTAATAATAGGGGTATCATCTCCGGGGAAATCGTATTTGTCCAGAAGTTCCTGGAGCTCCATTTCCACCAGCTCAATGAGTTCTTCGTCATCCACCATGTCGCATTTATTCAAAAACACAACAATACTGGGAACGCCTACCTGACGGGCAAGAAGGATATGCTCCCGGGTCTGGGGCATGGGACCATCATCGGCACTTACAACCAAAACTGCACCGTCCATCTGAGCCGCACCAGTGATCATATTCTTGATATAATCCGCATGGCCGGGACAATCCACATGGGCATAGTGGCGGTTGGCTGTCTCGTACTCCACATGGGCCGTTGCGATGGTGATACCACGCTCACGCTCTTCCGGGGCCTTGTCAATCTCGTCAAAGGGGACATATGTTCCATGACCTGCAAGCGCTGCATGCTTTGTAATTGCTGCAGTCAAAGTGGTCTTGCCATGATCGATATGTCCGATGGTTCCGATGTTAACATGCGGTTTCGTCCGCTCGAATTTTTCCTTAGCCATTGTAAATTTTCCTCCCTGAAATCTTCTAAAATCTTAACAGGACTTTTTAAATATTTTTAAAAAATTACCATCTAAAATGGGCAAAAGCTTTATTTGCCTCGGCCATTTTATGGGTATCTTCTTTCTTTTTCATGGCACCGCCACGCTCATTAGATGCATCCATGAACTCAGCAGCAAGCTTGTTGGCCATCCCCTTTTCAGAGCGTTTCCGACTAAACGTCAGCAACCACCGGAAGGCCAGAGCTGTCTGCCTTGAAGGTTTTATTTCTGTGGGCACCTGATAGGTTGATCCACCCACCCGACGGGACTTCACTTCCACGGAGGGACGAACATTGTTGATCGCTTTTTCAAATACATCCAACGGTTTATCGCCAGATTTCTTTTCAATGAGATCCATTGCATCATCAAATACCCTCACAGCGACGCTTCGCTTACCATCTCTCATTACGCAATTGACAAACTTGGACACAAGGGTTTTTTCTCCCTTTGCACCCATGGTCAAGTGTGCTGAAACTATTTTTTTTCTTGCCATACATCCACCGATTTCTTAAACTGATTCAATGATCCCAGACAAATCCCAACCCGATGTCCAAACAACTTATTTGGGTCGCTTTGCTCCATATTTTGACCTGCCCTGCCTTCTATCTTCAACACCCAGTGTATCCAGTGTTCCCCTCACGATATGGTAACGAACACCGGGAAGATCCTTCACCCTCCCGCCCCTGACAAGAACCACTGAATGCTCCTGCAGGTTATGACCCATACCGGGAATGTAGGCGGCAACTTCCATGCCGGTTGTCAAACGGACCCTGGCAACCTTTCTCAATGCAGAGTTCGGTTTTTTGGGTGTTGACGTATAGACCCTGGTGCAGACACCTCGTTTCTGGGGACCACCCTTCAAAGCCGGGGTGCCCTGCTTCTTCTCGGCCTTTACCCGTCCCTTTCTTACCAGTTGATTAATGGTTGGCATACCTTTATAAAACTCCTTATCGAATGATTTCGAACAATCTTATGTGACAAAATGATGGATTATTATATAGACGCCTGAATTTGTCAAGCTCTTTTTAAATTACCACTGAATGGCAGATCCCTTCCAAGGCTGTTAAAAAACAATATCAGAAGGAAAGACCGGTGTGGCTCCAACAACAAAAAAGGGGGTTCTTCGAACCAGAAGCCCATCCACCCCACCGGTTTTTTTTAGCACAAGGTGTTAATTTTCAAGCAGGCCTATAATTAATTCTCCACCGTCTCAATTTCCACATTTTTATACCCCACGAAACCGGTTCCAGCGGGAATCAAACGCCCCATGATAACATTTTCCTTCAACCCCTTAAGGGTATCGTATCTGCCCTGGATACTGGCTTCGGTGAGAACCTTGGTGGTTTCCTGGAACGACGCAGCAGAAATAAAGCTGTCCGTTGCAAGGGATGCCTTTGTAATTCCCAAAATCAACGGCTCTCCCCTGGCAGGCTCCCCACCCTTCATGACAATGTCCCGATTGGCTTCCGCAAACCGGTCCCGATCCACCTGCTCATCGGGGATAAAATCCGTATCGCCCACTTCAAGAACTTTCACCCGCCGCATCATCTGGCTAATAATGACCTCAATGTGCTTATCATTGATGCGAACACCCTGGAGTCGATACACCTCTTGAACCTCATCCACCAGGTACCGGGCCAAGGCCACCTCTCCCTTGATATTAAGAATATCCTGGGGATTGGCAGAACCGCCGATGAGGGGTTCACCCGCCTTTACATAATCCCCGTCATACACATTAACATGACGGCCCTTGGGAATGAGATATTCCTTTTTATCCCCCACATCCGTGGGGGTCACGGTGACTTTTTGCTTTCCCTTGGTGCCCTTGGACACCTCAACATACCCATCAATCGCTGTGAGCATGCTGGGCTCCTTGGGTTTTCGAACCTCAAACAGCTCAGCAACCCGGGGCAGACCACCGGTGATATCTTTGGTTTTGGTGGTGGCCCGGGGAAGCTTGGCAATGACATCGCCAGCCATGATCTCATCATCATCATCCTTCATGAGAATGGCATGCACCGGTAGATAGTACATGACATTGGCGGTGGCACCGGGGAGTTTAATCCCCTTTCCGTCCTTATCTTTAATGGTGATTCTAGGACGGATATCAGAGGACTTTCCCTCAATAATGGTACGGGACACCTTGCCCGTCACCGGATCAATCAGCTCTTGAACGGTGTCACCCACGTTAATGTCTGCGTACCGGACACGACCGCTCACCTCGGTGATGATGGGCGTGGTAAATGGATCCCACGAGGCAAGCACATCTCCCACCTCAACGTTCTGGCCATTTTTCACATGGAGATTTGCTCCATAAATGACGTCTGCCTTGGCCCGTTCACGCCCTTCGGGACCGGTGATGGAAAACCCACCCCCTTTTCGGTTCATGACAATTTGGTTCTGACTTGCCGTGGTAACGATATGAATATTTTCGTTGAGCTTGACAACGCCCGCCACCCGGGCCTTGATCTCGGCCACCTCGACCTTTCGACTGGCAGTACCACCAATATGAAAGGTTCTCATGGTCAGCTGGGTTCCCGGCTCCCCAATGGACTGGGCCGCCATGATACCGATGGCCTGGCCGATCTCAACGGTTTGACCATGGGCAAGGTCTCGACCGTAGCACTTGGCGCACACCCCATGCCTGGATTTACAGGTAAGAACGGACCGGATTTTCACACTGGTCACACCAGCGGCCTCAATGATTTCAACTAATTTTTCATCCAGCTCAACTCCCTTGTCAACAAGGAGAGTGTTTTTGTATGGATCTATCACCGGGGCCTGAACCACCCTTCCCAGAATTCTTTCTCCAAGGGTTTGGATCACTTCCCCCCCTTCCAGCAGGGATTCCACCTCCACCCCCATCAAGGTGCCACAATCATCCTCCATGACGGTACAGTCCTGGGCCACATCGGCCAGACGACGGGTAAGATACCCGGAGTTGGCTGTTTTCAGGGCTGTATCTGCAAGACCCTTACGCGCACCATGGGTGGAAATAAAATACTGTAGAACCGTCAATCCCTCACGAAAACAGGCCGTGATGGGATTTTCAATGATTTCACCGGAAGGTTTGGCCATGAGACCCCGCATACCGGCCAGCTGGCGCATCTGATCCTTACTGCCCCTGGCACCGGAATCCGCCATCATGTAAACGGCGTTGAGGATATCATCGGGCGCATCTTTACCACCGGGATTTTTCATAGCCGCCATCATGGCATCGGCAATATCATCGGTGCTTTTAGCCCAGATGTCCACCACCTTGTTGTACTTTTCCCCCTGGGTGATGAGACCTTCGGAGTATTGCTGCTTGATACCCTGGACCTGCTCTTCGGACTTACGGATAATATCCCATTTGTTCTCCGGAATAATCATGTCATCGATGCAGATGGACAACCCTCCCAAGGTGGAATGCCGGTATCCGATATCTTTTAAACGATCCGCCAGAATAACGGTTTCCTTGAGACCAATGTTTCGGTAGGCATAATCCACAAGCCCCCGCACAGCACTCTTGTCCATCAACCGGTTCAGCAGCTCAAAGGGAATGGTGATTTTGCGCTCATCCACCCTGAAAATATTGAATCTCCCATTGTATTCCACTACATCGGAATACTGTCCCTCCAGCAGTCCAAATAGCTGGGTGACCACAATCTCACTGACCTGGAAATAGTTCTGAAACTCCTTGCTGGTGAGAACCCCGGTCTGGGTCATGGAAGCAGGATTACCTTGCTTGGCTGCCTCATCCAGTACCTCTTGTAAATCCCGACCTTTTTTCAATTCTGTCAGAACCGAGTCCGCCGCATCCCGGGTGGTAAACCCAAGACAATCCATGGACAGCAAGGTATCCCCGGGAATAATCTCCCACAGCAGGATTCTACCAGTGGTGGTCTCATGAATCACACCATCAATGCGCACCTTGATCTTTGCATGGATATCCAACGCTTTGGAATCAAAGGCCGAACGTACTTCAGAGATACTTGAAAAGAGAGTCCCTTCTCCCTTTTTGCCCGATGCCTCCCGGGTCATGTAGTAAATCCCCAGAACAATGTCCTGGGTAGGAACTATGACGGGCTGGCCATTGGCCGGGGAGAGGATATTGTTGCTTGACAGCATCAGTATCCTGGCTTCCAGGCGGGCCTCCAGGGAGAGGGGCACATGCACCGCCATCTGGTCGCCGTCAAAGTCGGCATTAAAGGCAGGACACACCAGAGGATGGAGCTGAAGGGCCTTTCCCTCAATAAGGATGGGCTCAAAGGCCTGGATACCCAGTCGATGCAATGTGGGTGCCCGGTTGAGCATCACAGGATATTCCCGGACCACATGATCCAGGGCGTCCCACACGGCAATTTCCTCCCGTTCCACCATTTTTTTGGCACTTTTAACGGTGGACACAAGCCCTTTTTTCTCAAGATAGTTGTAAATAAAGGGTTTAAATAGCTCCAGGGCCATTTTTTTGGGCAAGCCGCACTGGTGCAATCTAAGATCCGGTCCCACGGTGATAACGGTACGACCGGAATAATCCACCCGCTTTCCCAGAAGGTTCTGACGAAACCGCCCCTGCTTACCTTTAAGGGTATCACTCAAAGACTTTAACGGTCTTTTGTTGGTACCGGTGACCACCCTGCCATGACGTCCATTGTCAAAAAGCACGTCCACGGACTCCTGGAGCATACGTTTCTCGTTGCGCACAATAATATCCGGTGCATTGAGATCCATCAACCGCTTCAGACGATTGTTCCGGTTGATCACCCGTCGATACAGATCATTGAGATCGGAGGTAGCAAACCGCCCCCCTTCCAGGGGCACAAGGGGTCTTAAATCCGGCGGCAAAACAGGGATGGCCGTCATGATCATGCGGGTGGGACTGAGTCCTGAGTTAAGGAATGCATCCACCACCTTGAGGCGTTTGGACATTTTCTGACGTTTGGCAACGGATTTGGTGGTGGCAATCTCTTCCCTGAGCTCATCATACACCGCCTTGAGATCAATCTCTTCAAGAAGCTTTAGAATGGCTTCAGCCCCGATGCCCACTTCAAATTCCCCGGGTCCGAATACCTCCATGGCCTCGTGGTATTTCTCATCCGACAGCAGTTGATACTTGGAAAGTTCGGTCTCTCCGGGATCAACCACGATATAGGAATCGAAATAAAGCACTTTTTCAAGATTTTTCAAGGTCAGGTCCAGCACATTACCAATCTTGCTGGGAAGGCTCTTTAAAAACCAGATATGGGACACGGGACAGGCCAACTCAATGTGGGCCATGCGCTCCCGACGCACCTTGGACTGGATCACCTCCACGCCGCATTTTTCACACACCACCCCCCGGTGCTTCATGCGTTTGTACTTACCGCAGTTGCACTCATAATCCTTGGTGGGGCCGAACACCTTGGCACAGAACAGACCATCCCGTTCCGGCTTGAATGTTCTGTAATTAATGGTTTCGGGTTTTTTTATTTCACCATGGGACCACTCTCTGACCTGGTCAGAAGAAGCAAGGCCTATCTGGACACCTTTATAGATCGCGGGATCTTTTGGCTTGGCAAAGAAATCGTATATGGTTTCCAATATCTTCTCCTTATTTCTTTCCTTCTATAAGATTTATATCCAGTCCCAGGCTCTGAAGTTCCTTGGTCAACACCCTGAACGATTCGGGCATTCCAGGTTCAAGCACATTCTGACCCTTTACAATTTTCTCGTACATGCGGGTTCGACCGGTCATATCATCTGATTTTACGGTGATAAATTCCTGGAGGGCATGGGCAGCCCCATAGGCTTCCATGGCCCAGACTTCCATCTCTCCCAATCGCTGTCCACCAAACTGAGCTTTACCCCCCAGGGGTTGCTGGGTAACCAGAGAATAGGGACCGATGGAACGGGCATGGAGCTTGTCATCCACCAAATGATGGAGCTTAAGCATATACATGATGCCCACGGTGATGGGCTTATCAAAGGCCTCCCCCGTTTTTCCGTCATAAAGAATGGATTGACCCGATGAATGAAGACCGGCAAAGGTGATAAGTGATTTGATCTCCTCTTCCGAGGCACCGTCAAAAACCGGTGTGGCCATGTGCACACCATTTGTGTAATAATTGGAAAACTGCACCAGTGCATTGTCATCCATCTCATCAATGCGCTTGATGAAGGCCTTCTCATCTTCATGTACCAGTGGCGGCATGGGTGTACCCAGAGTATAATGGGCCTTAAAATCAAAATTCTTAATATCATCCACCCCGGTGACCTTCTTTTTCAGCGGCGGTGTGGTAAAAATCCGTTTCAACCTCTCCTTGAGTTCATCGTGTTTTTTCTCCTCCATGAGATCCTCGATCTGCCGACCCAAGCCTCTGGCAGCACATCCAAGATGAATCTCAAGGATCTGTCCCACGTTCATTCGGGACGGCACCCCAAGGGGGTTCAGCACCATGTCCACGGTGCGACCGTCTTCAAAATAGGGCAGATCTTCAATGGGAAGAACCCGTGATACAACCCCCTTATTTCCATGGCGGCCCGCCATTTTATCACCCACGGAAAGCACCCGTTTCTTGGCCACATTGATCTTAATGAGCTTTAACACACCCGGAGGCAGATCATCCCCTTTTTCAAACCGATTCACCTGGCGGTTAAAATGGTCTCTGGAGTCCTGGATCTGTTTTTCAGCCCGCTCCAGAATACTCTGGGCCATCTCTGTGACATCGGGATCATCAACGGCCAGTGCCATGAGATCTGAAACGGAAATACCCTTCAATGCGCCGGGTTCCATCTGTGTGCCCGATGGAATGACCAGCCTTTTCCCCCGTTTTAAATGGGTGGCTGTAGTGTGACCGGCCAGAATGGCTTCAAGCCGTTCCCAGACATATTCCGTGATGATGTTGATTTCATCATCCCTGTTTTTTTCCAGGCTTTCAATTTCATGATCTTCAATGTTCCGGGTACGATCATCCTTGGGCATCCCCCTGCGGGAAAAAACCTTGGCATCAATGACAATGCCTTCCACACCCGGCGGTACTCGAAGGGAGGTATCTTTCACATCTCCGGCCTTTTCACCGAAAATGGCCCGGAGCAATTTTTCCTCCGGTGAAAGCTGGGTCTCCCCTTTGGGGGTTACCTTTCCCACCAGGATATCACCGGGTCTGACCTCGGCCCCCAGGCGGATAATCCCACTCTCATCCAGATTCTTTAAGGCGTCCTCACCCACGTTGGGAATATCTCTGGTGATCTCCTCCTTGCCAAGCTTGGTATCCCTTGCCACCACCTCATACTCGTCAATATGGACAGAGGTGTAAACGGCGTCTTTCACCAGTCGCTCGCTGACCAGGATGGAATCCTCATAGTTGTAACCACCCCAGGGCATGAACGCCACAATCACATTTTTTCCCAATGCCAGTTCACCAAGGTTGGTGGAGGGACCATCGGCAAGGACCTGGTTTTTCTTAACCTTCTCCCCCTTTTGTACAATGGGACGATGATTAAAACAGGTGTTCTGATTGGACCGAACAAATTTGGAGCAGGTGTAGGTGGAAACCAGGCTGGAGGCCTCCTTATCGTCGCCATCCATATTTTTAACGACAATACGCTTGGCATCCACATCCACGACTTCCCCGGCTTCATCGGCAACAATAGAAACCCCGGAATCCCTGGCAACAACCCCTTCAATACCGGTTCCCACCAAGGGGGCTTCACTGCGGATCAGAGGGACTGCCTGGCGCTGCATGTTGGAGCCCATGAGTGCCCGGTTGGCATCATCATTTTCAAGGAAAGGAATAAGAGAGGCAGAAACCGACACCAACTGATTGGGGGAGACATCCATGAACTGGATTTCATCCTTGTCCACCATTTCAAAGTTACCCTCCACCCGGCAGTTGACCTGGTCCGTTAAAAACCGGCCATCATCGTCAATGATGGCATTGGCCTGGGCAATGGGATGCTGCTTTTCTTCAAAGGCGGACAGGTGCCTGATCTCCCGGGTAGCCTTTCCGTCACCGGCAATGCGGTATGGGGTTTCCACAAACCCGAACCGATTCACCCGGGCATAGGTACAAAGGGAAACAATCAGACCGATGTTGGGTCCTTCCGGGGTTTCAATGGGACAGATTCTACCATAATGGGAGGGGTGTACATCCCTGACCTCAAAGCCTGCCCGTTCCCGGGTCAATCCACCCGGTCCCAGGGCACTGAGACGACGTTTATGAGTAGTTTCAGACAGGGGGTTGGTCTGATCCATGAACTGGGACAGCTGACTGGTGCCAAAAAATTCCCGAACAACAGCGGACACAGGCTTTGGATTCACCAGATCATGGGGCATCATGGCATCCACTTCCTGCATGCTCATGCGTTCTTTAATGGCCCGTTCCATGCGCACCAGCCCAATGCGATACTGGTTCTCAAGCAATTCCCCCACAGCCCGTACCCGACGATTACCCAGATGGTCAATGTCATCCACGGCGCCCTGGGTATCTTTGAGTTCCGCCAAGGTATAAGCGGTGAGCAGGATATCTTCCTTTCTAAGAGTCTTCACCTGAATTCCGGTGTTCACTCCCAGGCGATGGTTCATCTTCAAGCGCCCGACATCAGACAGATCATAGTAGGCAGACTTGAAAAACAGATGATCAATGAAATCCTGGGCCACTTCAGGGGTGGCGGGATTACCCGGTCTGAGGCGGCGATAGATCTCTATCAATGCTTCGGATCGGGAGGTAACCTTATCAACGGAAAGGGTTTTTCGCATGGAATCAGAACTATAGGAATCCACATAAAGAATGCGGAAGGTGTCCCGGCCCAATTCGATTATTTTGTCAAGAACATCCTCGTCAATGAGATCTCCTGCCCGGACAATCAGCTCGTCGGTCATGGGGTCCACAATGGCTTCGGCAAAGCCCTTGCCATAAAGCTCTTCCTGGGCAATGGGAATATATTCAAGCCCGGCAGCCTGGAGTTGTTTCAAGCTACGCTGGGTAAAGAGCCGTCCTTTTTTTACCGCTATCTCATCCGTCCC
>JASFYZ010000103.1:0-3646 GCA_045046665.1 Desulfobacterium sp. | reverse complement strand
ATGCTGTGTTTAAGTGGCGGAACGGCACAAGTCAGAGCTGGTTACCGGGGGTTGGCCTTTGTCACGGCAGAATATCTTGCGTTGGCCATCGTCAATTTAAGGTTGAAAAAACGCCTCCATGAACTGACGTTGAAAGATCCCCTGACCGGCCTGTTCAATCGCAGGCACATGGATGAAAGTATCCCCCGGGAACTCATGCGGGCCAAAAGAGCTGGCACAAGCCTTGGAGCGATTATGGTGGATCTGGATTACTTCAAGAATGTTAACGATACCTTTGGCCATGATGCTGGGGATGAGGTATTAAGACAAGTGGGGTATTTTCTTAAATCAGCCTTCAGGCTTGAGGATCTGGTATACCGGTTTGGTGGAGAAGAGTTCTTTATCTTGATGACATCCGGGGGAGTGGAAGATTATTGCGGCCGGGCCTGGAAACTGAGAGAGGGAATCAAAGCCCTTGATATCTCCTGGGAAGGGCAGCAGATCAGTCCGGTTACCGCCTCTTTTGGAGTGGCGGTGTTTCCCGATCATGGCCAAACCTTTGAAGAAATATTAAGGGTGGCAGACCAGGCCCTTTATGCTGCCAAGGCCCAGGGCCGGGACAGGGTTGTTCAAGGAGGTGGGCTGATGAACAGATTAAGTGGCAGGATATAAAATTTTTCCTATTGATGCATCAAATAATTGCCTTGATGATGGGTACTATTCAAAATTCTAACAGGAAGAAACTTTCGTCCATCCACTTATAAGGAGCAGATGGATGAAGGGGCGGATGCCTTTCCGCAATCGGGTTCCCAGTAGGCCCGTTTTAATATGAGCCCGTGATCCTGAAAGAGTTTTCTCAGGACCGGCAGCTGGGGCAGGGCAAAATCACTGTTGAACATCAGCCGGGTCTCGCCGGTCTCAGGAAGGTTGAACGCTTCAATCAGGGGAGATACGGATTTCTCGGATTCCCCCAGGAAATTTTTATAGCGGTTGCGGGTGATTTCAGAGGTGGATTTCAGGTCGCAGGCCAGGTGATAGAGAAATTTCGACTGGGTAAACGCATTTTTTCGGTACTCTTCCACGGTTTGCGGCCGTATGGCATCGGTGTGGTATTCACTTTCTGGAGAATAATAATATTCACGCCTGCGGCCAGACAAAAAGGGGTTCAGCATAATTTCCATGCTGTCCCTGGTCTCTTTTGTGGCAATTCTGCCCCGTTGGACCTGACTCTCTTGTTCTAATCTTCATTTTTATCCTCTAACGTATGCCATAATATTTTTTCCAAGATCTAAACGTTTTTCCCAGGGATGTTCAAAATTAGATTTCTGCTTCATCTGTAAAGATCTTTGTTTTAATAACACCTTATCCATTTCTTTATAAACGAGAGCTCCTGAATAACACTCCTTAACACAGGCTGGATCTCCTCCACAATAGTCGCACTTACTTGGTTTTGATTCCGCATCAAGCTCAATCATTCCATAGGAGCAGGCTTTGGCACATTCTCCACATGTAGTGCAAAGATCCATATTAATGGAAACCACTCCATCTTCCCCTTTACTTATTGCTTTCTCTGGGCATACTTTCAGACACTCCGGTTTTGCGCATTGAAAGCAGATACTGGGAACGGAGAACCCATGTATTGGAAAATTATTAATTTTTATTTTGGATTTAGATGGAATAAATTGTCCCTCTTTCAGGGCAGAGCATATATAAGTGCATCTATTACATCCGGTACACAACTCAGGATTGGCATACAGAATTTTTGTCATTCTTTCTCTCCTATTTTCATATGAAACTCCGTCCAAAATGCTGATATTATTTGAGTTTCATTTTTCGTTGTGGCAGGCCAGATCCCCAATACGGTCTGCCCGTGGCAGTTATGCCAAGTTCAAACCAAGTTCGGAAAGTTTCTCTACACTGGGATTACCCATACTGTCCCAGTTACGAAGTTTGTTATAGCGTGCCTTGGCTGTTTCAAAATCCTCTTCCTTAAACATGTTGCCGGAATGGGGACCTTTTTTAAGCGGGTGTTTTCCTATTTTTATGGGAAGCCTGTCGTCACTTGATAAAACACCGGCTTTGATGTTAAACAGACGGCTGAGGTTCCATATTTTTTCACCTGATTTTAGCATCTCTTCCGGTGTTACTTCTTCTCCAAGCCCAACAGAAAGGATCTCGGCCAGGATTTCAGGTGTTACAGTTCCCCAGAAATCACATATGCACATGGACCATTTTATGCCATTAAAATTCTGGGCATCAACCACCTCTTTTGCAAGGGGTTCAATCTCAAAGGGTTCCTCTGCAAAAAGAGGAAAGGCTCTCGTATGACATGCACCGCGCTCGCTGGTGGCATAGGCAAGCCCCATTCCATAATTTCCTCTTGGATCATAGGCAGGCATTTCCAGACCCTTTACCTCAGCGGAAAGGTCATCAGCATTGTATTTTTTAGAAAGTTTTTTGACCCCCATGGAGAGATCCCTACCTCTATCAGTGGACATGGTTGCTATTTCCGCTACCACCTTGAGGTAATCTTCCTCTTCCCCAAACCTGAGTCCAAAATCATGACGACCGCTTTCGGTCATCTCCATGGCAAAGGATATAATACTTCCGCAACTCATGGTATCCAACCCCATATCATCGCAAAGACGATTAAAGCGTATGACATGCTCAAGGTTATTGATTTCACAGTTAGAACCGCCCAGACAGAGTGTTTCGTATTCAGGCCCCTCCATTTCAAATCCATTGATACTGGTAAATTTTCCACATGCAAGGGGGCAGGATGCACAGGCTCTGTCTGAAATTTTTGCCGCTTTTATTGCATCTGAGTTAAGACGCTCTTTGTTCTCATTGATACCGTAAGTATAGTTTTTGGTGGGATGAATTCCCATTTCATTTGTAAGGTCCACTAAAAGAGGGGTTCCGTCTGTATTTGCCCAGAGATTGTCTTCTGTCAGCAGATTTGTATTTTTGTAATGGGTCACTTTTTCGTTGAAAAGTTCCATATCTGCCACTTGAATGGCACCGGTACCTTTGCAGACAATACCTTTTAATTTTTTGCTGCCAAAAAGACACCCTGCACCGGCACGCCCCATCTGACGATAGGCTTCAGTTCCTATGCAGGCATGGCTTATGAGGTTTTCTCCGGCTGGCCCAATGGCCATGGAGATGGCATCTGGATAACCTGCTTCTGAACCCAGGGCTTTTTCTGTCTCAAAAATGCCCATATTTTTCATGGGTTCGGCATTTTCTATGGTCACCTTATCGTCCACTATTTTTATATAGGAGAGTTTTTCTGCGGCACCTTTTATAATAATTCCATCATATCCGGCGAATTTCAGCTCTGGAGCAAAGGAGCCTCCTGCATTTGATTCAAATACCGTTCCGGTATGAGGTGATTTTGAAACCATACAAAAACGTGAGCTTGAAGGCATAAGCGTTCCTGCAAAGGGCCCGGTCATAATAACAATGGCATTATCCGCTGACATGGGGTCAACATCAGGTGTTACCAATTCCCAGTAATAACGTAATCCCAAACCCCAGCAGCCCCAATATTCTTTTAACCAATCCTTGCGCAGAGGCTCTGTGGAGACACGGTTTTCGTTGAGATCGACTATAAGCATTTTCCCTGCGTATAGATTCATTTTACTCTCCAAATTTATTATTTATT
>JASFYZ010000102.1:0-5925 GCA_045046665.1 Desulfobacterium sp. | reverse complement strand
TATCAAGTTTCTGCATATCAAAGCGGACAAGTTCCATGGAGATAGCTTGAATATTACAGACTTTAATTAGTCGTCTTACCCATGTCTTAATATTGTAAACCCTGCTTTTTAAAGACGGAGCCAGCCAACCCTTTTGTCGTTTTCTATTGAGAAATCTTGCTTTTCTATATCTTGTTTTTCTATGCCTACGACTGTTTCTGATACCCCTCCTGGAATCAAGTAATTTTTTAATTCGGAGTCCTCTATGTTCTAACTCCATGGCAAAAACTATTTCTCCAGTATTATCAGAAATAACAGCGATCCCAGTGGTTCTGCTACCTGGGTCTATCTTTAATCTTAGTTCTTCTGGTTGTTGCTTTGAATCCTCCCTCAATATGAGGGTGAATGGATATTTTTTATGTACAGCAGCTTTTTGTTCCTTCAAGAGCAATCGAGCTGCTGCTGGATGGACAGGGTCTTGTGGATTCTTGTTGGTGTCAATAACAAATACTTTCAAATTTAAGACCTCCAATTTCTTGGGTAATGTTTGCCTCGTCAATGTTATGATCAGGTTTAACGTGTACAGCATTGAATTAACCCCTACATCTGTTTAACTGCACACCGTAGAGTCTGGAGCTGGCAAGCACCCCAGAGTACCTATTTCCGATCTAACATAGTCAGTTAAGACTTAGACTGGTCAACTGGGCTTACAAGTTACCTTGCAAGCCCCTGAGTCTTTAGCTCAGGGGTTGTTGACAAAGTACAAAGCATCTTTAAAGCATTCTTGAATTTTATTTTTTTCTCCATTATAATTCGATTTTGTTAACTTACCCGTGATGACATGAATTATAAAGCTTATACTACAATTTATCGGATTTTTTGACTATAGAAAACCATGGTTTAAGTGTAAATATGAAATCTAACAAATTAGAACTATAAATGAACAAAATAAAATTCATACCGGAAACCGGCAAAAGGAGTGTCATAAATGAGAATTTCACCATGGACCGTGGGCTTTATGGGAATCCTGATCTTTTGCGTGGGATGCAAGGCCCCGGAAATCGGACTCACCCCGGCAGGGTTACTCCCCTGTCCAGACAGCCCCAATTGCGTGACCAGCCAAGCGAAGACTGGCAAACAGGCCGTCCGTCCGTTAATCTATTCCACAGACAAAGAAACAGCATATGCAAAAATCAAACAAATAGTGGCAAACCAGGAGAATGCAACCATTGTGGCGGAAACCAACGAGTACCTCCATGTGGAATTCCGGTCCAAATTCATGGGATTTGTGGATGACATGGAATTCTGGTTTCCCGAAGATCAACCGGTGATCCATCTGCGATCGGCGTCCCGGCTGGGACATTCCGACTTTGGCGTTAACGGAAAACGAGTGCAACACATCCGTGCTCTTTTCGAAAAATAATTTTTTATTTCCTATGAAAAAAATAAAAAAAAAGCTTTTTTACAATCTGTTTTCTGTTGTTTTACCCTGGGCTGTTGCCATATTTTTGTTATCTGCCTGCACACCGCCCCAGCCACAGGAGATCACACCGGAAAACAGAAACGGCATTACCAAGGATGAGATCCTCATAGGCTCTTCCCTGGCCCTGGGAGGCCATGCCGGATATCTTGGTACCCAGATGCTCCAGGGGGCCAGATCCTATATCCGTCACGTCAATGATACGGGGGGGATTTACAACAGAAAGATCCGTCTCATTGCCCTGGATGACCGCTACAACCCCACCCAATGCCTATACAATACCCAGCAATTAATTCTGGAGAAAAAGGTATTTGCCCTGTTCTGCTATGTGGGAACCCCCACCACAGTGCGCATTATTCCCCTGATCAATGAGGCCCAAATTCCACTGGTGGGGATGTTCACCGGAGCCAACCGATTGCGGCAACCGGTGAATCGGTATCTCATCAACATCCGGGCCTCCTACTACCAGGAAACCCAGTCGGCTGTGGATTTCATTGTCAATGGAAAAAAACTGAACCAGGTGGCCGTGTTTTATCAATATGATGAATATGGCTTTGACGGTCTCCGGGGTACTGAAATCGCCCTTAAAGAACATGGTCTCATCCCTGTTGCCAAGGGCTCCTACGTCCGGGGAACCCTGGACATTGAGGCAGGTCTTGAAAAAATAATTGCATCCAATGCCCAGGCCGTGGTCATGATCGGCACCTACGACTCCTGCGCAAAATTTATTAACCTTGCCAGAGAGAGAAATTTTTCCCCCCTTTTTCACAATGTTTCCTTTGTGGGTTCCAAGGAGCTTGCCAGACGACTTGGCCCCAATGGGGATGGGGTGATGGTCACCCAGGTGGTCCCCCCTCCCACCGTTGCGCCCGGCACCCCCCCTCTTCCCGGTGTAAAAGAATATATTGCGTTACTCAACGCCAGCTATCCCCGAAGAAAGCCCAGCTTTGTGGGACTTGAGGGATACCTCAATGCCAGAATTCTGGTGGAGGGTATCAAGCGAGCCGGGCCAGACATCACCCGGGAAAAATTCATCAAATCCATTGAATCCATTCAAAAATATGATCTGGGCATACAAAATCCCCTCTCCTTTGGCAAAAATGACACCCAGGGGCTGGACGATGTCTATTACACTGTTATACGAAACGGAAAGCTGGTGTTGATCAAATGAATTATTTCAACAGCCTCAGCCTTAAAAACAAAATTTTTGTTTCCTGCCTGGGATTTATCCTGCTGGTGAGTTTCTTCATTGCCCTTTTTACAAGATCACTCCTGATCAGAGGCCTCACCGGCGAATTACAAAAAAGGGGCATCGGCATGGCCCAGGGCATTGCCGACAACTCCAGGGTCTATATCCTGACCAAAAACCGGGCCGAACTCACGGCCATTGCCTATGATGGCAAGCTGGGGAATCGCAAGGACATTATCAAATATCTGATGATCACCGATAACCGGGGGAATATCCTGGCCCATACCTTCACAACGGGGTTTCCCCCCGGGATAAAGGCCTTTGTCAAACACCAGGACTTTGAAAATGAAAACATCACCAGTATGGATGTGGACCATCACTCGGTGTTTCATGTGGTGGTACCGGTGAAAGAGGGCATTTATACCATCGGGTCGGTGCAGGCAGGTCTTGACAAGGGCCACATTGAAAAACTCATATCTGATTTACGACTGCTGTTTTTGAGTTTTTTGTCCATGGTGACTATTATTTTCTTCTTTTTGAGTCACCGCCTGGCCCTGCACATCACAAAACCAATCTCTTCTCTGATCCGTTACACCGACCAGATCACCCGGGGAAATTTTAATATTCTTTTTGAGGATGATCGTGATAAAAATAATTGGAATCCCGGGGCCAGGGATGATGAAATCACCAAACTCACCAATTCATTTATCAAGATGACCTCCCGGCTAAAGGTGTCCACCAAGCGATTAAAAGACTCCCAGAAAAAGTATCACGCCCTATTCAGGAGTGGACCCAACCCCATATTTGTGGTAAAAAAACATACCTTTAACATTCTGGATGCCAACCCCAATGCCATAGAAATGTTGGGATATGAACGAAAAGAACTGCTCAGGATGAGCCTTTTTTCCATTGCAAATCTCAATGAGATCAATTTTACCCATAAATATCCCGATGGCAACACCATGGTGATCAGCTCCAAGGTGAAATTTTTTAAAAAAAACGGGGGCTTTTTATTTGTGAATATCCATGCCAACCCCTCTGAGTACCGGAACAAAGATGTCCTCATCGTGGCGGCCACGGACATCACCGAGCTTGTAGAAAAGGATTCCCAGTTAATCCAGGCCAGCAAAATGACCAACTTGGAAAAAATGTCCGCTGGCATTGCCCATGAAATCAACCAGCCCCTCAATGCCATCAAAATGGGCAGTGAATACTTGTGCATGATGAAGGAAAGAAAAAAGACCATTAAAGATGAAGATCTTGACATGGTGTTAAACCAGATCAGCAACCAGGTCTCCCGGGCCGCCGAAATCGTGGGACGGCTCAAGACGTTTTCCCGAAAAGCGGATTTTTCCAGGGAGGTGATCCAGGTCAATGATTGCGTCCAAGCTGTGAATAAAATCATCGGCAGGCAAATCACTTTACAAAATATTGATCTTATACTGGATCTGGCCCCATTGCTTCCCCCGGTTCTGGCCCATAACAACCGCATGGAACAGGTGATTTTTAATCTGGTCACCAATGCCAGAGACGCCATCAACGAACGCATCGAAGAAAAAAACGATATTAACAAGGGCATCATCACCCTGTCCACCTTCCATGATGCAGACACGGTGGGGCTTGCCATTGCCGACAACGGCACCGGCATTGAACCTAAAGATTGGGATCTCATATTTGAGTCATTTTATACCACCAAGGAGATGGGAGAAGGTATGGGCCTGGGGCTTCCCATTCTCCAGGGCATCATAAAGGATTATAATGGCACCATCCAGGTGGAGAGCACACCGGGTAATGGTGCGGTTTTTACAATCACTTTCCCGGCACATGTTTTAAAGGACAATAAATGAAAATTTTAGTCATAGATGATGAAAAACCCACCCTTTCCATGTTTAAACTCTTTTTAACCGCCTATGGATATGATGTTTATACGGCCGAAAACGGAGAAAAGGGGTTGGCGCTTTTTGAGCAAATTGCCCCGGATATTGTTTTTACAGATATCAAAATGCCGGGCATGGACGGACTGGAAGTCCTTCGCTGCATCAAAGAGACAGACATCCCGGTAGAGGTAATTATCATCACCGGCCATGGGGACATGGAAAGGGCCATGGAAGCTCTGGACTTAAATGCCTCTGATTTCATCAACAAGCCTGTTGAGCGCCAGGCGTTGAATGCGGCCCTTTTCCGGGCGGAACAAAGACTTGCATTGCCCCGGGAATTTCCGGCCGAATTTTCCACAACAAAAAAGGATGAAGCGCTGATCATAGAAGTAAAAGGCAGACTGACAGCATCGGCGGAACACGCTTTATTATCACTTTTAACCCCCGAATCACTAAATAATATCAACCGCATCCGCCTGGTACTGGATGACAGTTTCTCCATGGATCGGTGGGGAATCGCCCTCTTAATGAAGGTCATGCCCCCATTAAAACAGCAGGGCATTTCCATTGACATGGAAAATATCACCTATAATTATGCCAGGGTATTTAAAATGGCTGGCATAGACAAAATGACAACCTTAAAAGAAGTTTTATATGATGATTAACAGCCAACGAAGGGTGTCATGATGGACCAATACCGCCCGCCGCATATTTCCAACACCATCCACCGACAGCGTCTATTCACGCTTCTGGACACCCATTTTCATAAACAAAATTTCATCATCACCGGCCAGGCAGCCCAGGGGAAATCAACCCTTGTGGCCTCATACCTGGCGTTGTCCCCAAAAAAAGTATTGTGGTTTCATCTTTTAAAAGATCATGATGACCATGCCAAATTGTTTGATATGCTCCTTCAGGGGGTCAGGAAAGCAGGGATGGACCCCCCCCCCGGAATGCCCCAGGGAGATATCCCCCACACCACCCTTGGAACGGATAAAGAATGTCTCAGGCACATTGAAGGGCTCTCTGTGATCTTAAGGAACATCCCCCGGCCTTTAATCCTGGTACTGGATGATTTTGAATCCTTGGAAGAAACCGCTTCAGGGTTTCAACTAATCAAATCGCTTCTTGATAAACGCTTTGATAAACTGAAGATATTCATTCTCTCTCGAAGTATGCCCCCCCTTCATCTACCCCGGTTCAAGATGGAACAGAACAGTGTGATTTTAACCAATGAGGATCTGGCATTTAACATGGGGGAGACCCGACAGTTTTTTTCCCAAAAAAACAACATAAACCCCGGGGACATTGAAAAAATCCAAAAAATAACCCACGGATGGGCCGGGGGGCTGACCCTGGTGTCAGAATCCATGGTCCGGTTCAAGGATATTGCCAACCTG
>JASFYZ010000101.1:0-4246 GCA_045046665.1 Desulfobacterium sp. | reverse complement strand
CAAGCATTTGTGCCTGGCCGGGTTAGGAAGCAATCAGGCAATATCCCGCCTGTCGGACATGTCCACAAGGGTTCTTTCCCTGGTTTTGTCAATGCCCAGTTCTTTTCGTTTCTTGTCAATATGGGCAATCATCATATGGGCGATTTCAATGGGGTCGACTGCGGTTCCCCATTTACCATATCCCTGTTGCTCGAGTCCGTTAAATAAAAGATCATGGAACTTTGTTCCCTTGATGGTGGGAAACCCAATGCCAAACACTGTGTAGACACCCGAGGCCACAAAGTACTGACCAATGGCAAGCGCCTTTTCACTCATCCATTCAGGTGCACATCCGGCAACGGGAAGGTCGGCAATGCTGTTGCCAAGACCACCGGCTGTCACCATGGCCGAGGCCGCAATGAGAATCCGGGTGTTGTCCACACAGGACCCCAGTCCCAGGACCGGGGGCATGCCCACTGTTTCGCAGACTTCGGCCAGACCCGGACCTGCCAGGGGGGCCGCTTCCGGGGTCAAAAAACCTGCCTTGGCAAGGGCAATCTGGGAGCAGCCGGTCTGGAGAACCAATACATCATTTTTAATCAATTCCCGGACCAGGGCCACATGGACCGAATCCTGTTTGACCTTGGGGTTGGTACAGCCCACTATCCCTGCAACCCCTCTGATTCTGCCATTGATAATGTTGTCATTCAGGGGAGAATAAGACCCCCTGAATGTGCCGCCCAGCATGTATTCAATGTATTCATGGGTGAATCCGTGTACCCCTTTTTGAACCTGTTGGGGGATTTCAACGGGCATACTTCTGGAGCCGAACCTGGCAATGGCCTTGGCCAGAATCTGGTCGGTGCAGGTTCTGGGATCACGCTCTTCAAACTCTATGTGGGTGGCCCCCTCAATATGACATCGGGGGTTGGTGGTGATCAAATGGGTATCGTAGCATTTGGCCACCGAGGCCAGTCCCTGTTTGATACATTGAATATCCACCACCATGGCATCCACGGCGCCTGTAACAATGACAGCTTCCGTGGAACCAAAGTTTCCGGCATGGGGAATTCCGTGGCGGGACATCATTTCCGCCCCTGAACAGCACATTCCCACCAGGTTTATTCCCTCAGCTCCCCTGGCCTTGGCCTCGTCAATATAAAATGGGTCGGATACTGCTGCCAGCATCCCTTCAAACATGGCGGGTTCATGGCCGTGGACAATGATGTTGACATGGTCTTCCTTGAGGACCCCCATGTTGACCTCGGCCACGGTGGGGGAGGGGGTGCCGAACATGATGTCTGACAGTTCTGTTGCCACCATGGAGCCGCCCCATCCATCAGCAAGAGCGGTCCGGCTGATCTGTTTGGTAAGATTGTTATACTCCTGGTCACATCCGATATGGGTTCGGCTCATCAATTCCATGACCTCCCGCATGGCACCCCTGGGCACGATACCGTCCTTTCTCCATTGTTCCAAAGTGGCCTTGGGAACCCGGCGGGTAAAGGGCATTTCTCCTTCCACATTGGAAAATGTTTTTTCAAGTTCGACATAGAGTTCCTGGGCCAGGGCATAAACTTCTTTGCCCTCAACTTCGATCCCAATTGATTTGGCAACCCGTTCCAGCTTGATGGTGTCCTTAATGGAAAATTCTTTGACATGGCCATCGATGATATCTTTGAATAATTTGAGGATGTGCATGCCGTGATCGTTATGGGAAGCTGAGCCCGTGGCCACATTCCGGGCAAAATTACGGGCCATGATGGTATCAATGGTGGCACCGCATACCCCGACTTTCTTATAGGGGTCTCTGGGGTTAAGGCGGCAGGGGCCCATGTAGCAGTGCTTGCAGCAGGCAGACTCCACACCGATGGGGCAGGGTTTCATCTCATACCCGCGGTCAAGGTCAATTAATACTCCGTCCCGGCGCGCCTTGTCCAGCATCTGGGCAGTTGCCTCACAGATGGTTCTTTCCGATGAGGGGACCTTTTCTTTTATTGGTTTTTCACTGGCCATGGTTATCTCCTTTGAAATTGATGGGTCGCATCATTTGCTCCAAATTTGTGTCAACGCATTTGCACCAAAGCATTTGCGCCAAAGCATTTGTTCCAATCATAAGGATATGAAACACCTCTGCCATATTGAAACCTTGGATTCTTGGATTAAACGACTAACCGATTGATCTTGTACTCAGAGAGTTTATTCCAGATAGTTCAGCAGATATGTGTTTTCGGTAATCGTCAGTCACCAACGTTAAGTTACCAAGGCGATAAAATTTAATAGGAGTGTACCATGTGCCACATTGTGGCACAAGCGGAAAAGCAATTTTATTTTTATATTATAAAAACAGGGTGTTCGCTGTAAGAAAAGAGGCTCCTGGCATTCCTTTGGATGTTCGTGAAAGGGTGCAGAGGAACCACATCTATCCTATCACTGTGATGGCGGCAAATCGGGGTTTGTGGAGGGGGCTAGGGCAACAAAAAAGGCCCTGGTCGGTAGCAACTTCCGGTCAGGGCCCCTTGGATCACTTTTAAAACAAAAGCGTTTTAAAGAATTTGTTTCAGGAACAGCTTGGTGCGGTCGTGGCTGGGAGCGGTAAAGAAATGTTCGGCAGTTCCTTCTTCGACGATTTTACCCTCGTCCATGAAAATCACCCGGTCGCTCACCTCCCTTGCAAACCCCATTTCATGGGTGACAACGACCATGGTCATGCCTTCTTTTGCAAGGGTTTTCATGACATCCAGTACTTCACCGATCATTTCCGGATCAAGGGCGGAGGTGGGTTCATCAAAGAGCATGATTTTGGGATCCATGGCTAGTGCCCTTGCAATGGCCACCCGCTGTTGCTGACCACCGGAAAGGTTTGAGGGATAGGCATGGGCCTTGTCGGCAATTCCCACCTTTTCAAGGAGCATCATGGCTTTATCTTCTCTCTCTTTTTTGGATCGGTGCCGGACCAGTTTCTGGGGCAGGGTTAAATTACCCAGGACAGACTGGTGGGGAAAGAGGTTAAAGGACTGGAACACCATGCCCATTTCCATTCTGACCTTGTTAATATCGGTCTTGGGATCAAAAATATCGACGCCCTCCACAAAAATCTGACCCTGGTCTGCCGTCTCCAGCCGGTTCAGGCATCGCAGGAAGGTACTTTTTCCGGAACCAGAGGGACCTATGACCACCACCACCTCACCGACTTTGATTCTATTGGAAACATTCACCAGGGCTTTGACCTCGTGGGGAACGTAATATGTTTTAGAGATATTATTTATTTCTATCATTTTGTAGACGTCCTCCTTTCCAGATACTGAACGCACATGGAAAGCGTAAAGGTCATGAGCAGGTAGAGAATGGCGCATACAAACCAGAGTTCAAAAACTTGAAGACTGGTGGTAATTCCTTCCCGGGTGGCTTTGGTTAATTCTGTGACCGAGATCAGGCCCAAAAGGGATGAGTCCTTGATCAGATTGATAAACTGGCCTGCCAACGGCGGCAGGATGGTTTTCAAGGCCTGGGGAAGAATGATATGGAACATGCTTTGAAAATAGTTCATACCCGTGGATCGGGCGGCTTCCACCTGTCCGGGGTGGATGGACTCAATACCGGCCCGGACAATTTCCACCACATAGGCACCGGTGAAGATGGACAAGGCCATAATGCCGTACCATTCCGGGTTGATTTTTGGAATCCCGTTCATCGCCAATAATTTGTTCATGGTGGTACCCAGAACAAAATAAAAGATCATGATCTGTACCAGCAGTGGTGACCCCCGGATAACCTCAACATAGGTGATGGCCGACCACTTAAGAATAGGGGTGTTGGACACCCGGGCTACCCCCCCGATAATCCCGAGAAGGATGCCGAAAATGGTGGCAATAAAAGAGATTTTAAGGGTAGTGATCAACCCTTTGGCCAGTATGCCGGGTTTTCGCCCCCCCTTATATGTGGCAATTTCATCCCCGGGGGAGAGCAGATCCCCCTCATCCCAGTCAAATGAGCCCTCGGGAACTATATAGGTGCTTTTCCCGTCGTCATATTCAACGGTGATATCAAATTTGTTTTTGTTGTCTTTGTTGGGTGCGATGGTTGCGATTTCACCATTCCCTTCCGCAGTTACGGCAATGGTTTCCACATAGACAAAATATTTGGGGACTTTAAACCAGCGCCATTGATAATCGACTGCCACGGTTGCATAATAGACCGAACCGATAACCAGAAACAGCAGTGTGAAAAAACCGATAATAGAAAGGGTACGGGCGGTGGGATTGCT
>JASFYZ010000100.1:0-4811 GCA_045046665.1 Desulfobacterium sp. | reverse complement strand
CAGGTTAAATAGCCGGATTATAAATCCATAAACAAAAACGGCCATGGCAGGGAAACCTGCCATGGCCTTTATGTAAGATAAGGAATAAAACCATGTTGCAGACAGCAGAAAAAATCATCACGGCCCTGGAGCCGGGCCTGGAATATAAAGTTAAGGATATTTCCCTTGCGGACCATGGGCACAAAGACATGCAATTGTCAGAAAAAGAGATGCCTGGACTCATGGCCCTGCGGAAAAAATACGGTTCAGAAAAACCCCTTAAGGGATTTAAAATCATGGGCAGCCTGCACATGACCATCCAGACCGCCATGCTCATTGACACCCTGTACGAACTGGGAGCTGATCTTCGCTGGGCCACCTGCAATATTTTTTCCACCCAGGACCATGCGGCTGCGGCCATTGCCGACAAAGGCTCCGCCGCCGTATTTGCCTGGAAGGGGGAAAATCTGGATGAGTTCTGGTGGTGCACAGAGCAGGCCCTGACATGGCCTGACGGTTCCGGTCCGGATCTCATTGTGGATGACGGCGGAGATGCCACATTGTTTGTCCATCAAGGAGTCCTGGTTGAAAACAATCCATCTTTACTGGAAAACATCAGTGGCAGTGCCGATGAGATCTGTCTCATGCAGCGGTTAAAAGAAAGCGTTGCAAAAAACCCCGACAAATGGACAAAAATAGCTGAAAATATCCGGGGCGTGTCCGAAGAGACCACCACCGGCGTGCATCGTCTTTATCATCTGGCTGCCCAAAATGAGCTTTTATTCCCGGCCATCAATGTCAACGATTCCGTGACCAAATCCAAATTTGACAACCTCTATGGCTGCCGGGAATCCCTGGCCGATGGCATTAAGCGGGCCACGGACATCATGCTGGCGGGTAAAGTGGTTGTTGTGGCAGGATATGGCGACGTGGGAAAAGGGTGTGCCGACTCCATGAAGGGGTATGGCGCCCGGGTGATCATCACGGAAATTGACCCCATCTGCGCCCTCCAGGCATCCATGGAAGGCTTCCAGGTCATGACCATGGAAGAGGCAGCCTCCCAGGGAGATATTTTTGTCACAGCCACGGGGAACTACCATGTGATCCGGGCAGAGCACATTGATCAAATGAAAGACGAGGCCATCATCTGCAATATTGGTCACTTTGACAATGAAATCGAAATGGCACACCTGGAAGACAATAAAAACAACGTAAAAATCACCATTAAACCCCAGGTGGACAAATGGACAATGACATCGGGTAAATCCGTGCTGGTTTTGGCCGAAGGGCGACTGGTCAATTTGGGGTGTGCCACAGGTCACCCAAGTTTTGTCATGAGTAACAGCTTCACCAACCAGACCCTGGCCCAGATCAAGCTGGCCAAGGAAGACCTTGAGAAAAAAGTATATACCCTTCCCAAGGAACTGGATGAAGAGGTGGCACGACTGCACCTGGAGACACTGGGAGTAAAACTGACAAAGCTGACCCAACAGCAGGCGGATTACATCGGGGTTTCCGTGGAAGGGCCTTACAAACCGGGTCATTATCGGTATTAGAAGCCATCAAAGACTAAGGGCTCACTCAAAAAGCACTTAACATTCTGATAGCTGATTCATCCTGTCCTGCTGCGTTGTGACCTGATTATAACAAAAATGGTCGGCGTATTCTCACGCCTTGCAGGACAGGCGATCCACCCCCCAAAATTGCCATGCCGTGTCAGTATTTATTGCGAATGGCAATGATCTCTTTTTTGACCGCAAAAAAAGCATCCAGCAGATCTGGATCAAAGTGGCTTCCCTGGCCCTCTTTCATTATGGAAAACGCTTTTTCCATGGAAAACGCATCTTTATAGGGACGTTTTGATGTCAGGGCGTCAAACACATCGGCAATGGCGGTAATCCGGCCAGCCAAGGGGATCTCCAATCCCTTGAGATTGTTGGGATAGCCAGATCCGTCCCATTTTTCATGGTGGGTTAAGGCAATGGTTTCAGCGACTTTCAGTGTGCTTGAGTCGGAACCATTTAAAATTTTACCCCCGATTGTGGTGTGCTGCTTCATGATGACCCACTCTTCGGCATTCAGTTGCCCCGGTTTCAGGAGGATGTTATCTGGAATACCAATTTTTCCCACATCATGCATGGGAGAGGCATAAAAATATTCATCTAACTCCTGACGTTCCAGGGAGATTGCCCGGCCGATAACCTGAATATAATATCCAATACGCTGAATATGCTCACCAGTTTCCGGATCCTTGTATTCCGCCGCCTGGGAAAGCCTTAATATGGTATCCAGGGAATAGAGCTTCAATTTTTTGGAAGCCGCTTTCAACTGGTCAACTGATTGCTTCAGACTGGCCGTTTTCTTTTCAACTTCCTCTTCCAGTTTCTTCTGATAATTGTGCATATGATCATTGTAGGACTTAATCTTGAGTAAAGAGTTAACCTTTGCCTTGAGTATGATCTGCACCACGGGCTTGGACAAGAAGTCCTCTGCGCCTGCTTCAACGGCCTTAACGCGATCCGTCACTTCATCATGGCTTGAAACGATCATGATGGGAATATTTTTTGTGGATGGCTCGTTTTTAAGTTTATGGGTCAGCTCAAGTCCATCCATCCGGGGCATGCTCACATCCAGAATAATGAGATCGGGTGAAAGGTTGACGGCCTTTTCCCAGGCATCAATGCCGTCAAAGGCTTCACTCACCTGGTACTCCATCCGTGTTAAAATGGTGTTCATCAAAAGGCAGTTCATGGGATCATCATCGGCAACAAGAATATGACGGGGTTGTTCCATTTATTATCCTTTAACTTTACTCGTGGGAAACTTTAATTCAAATACGGCACCACCCTCTTTCCCCGTTGACTCAACAGCGATCTCCCCGGAATGGGCTGAGACAATATTGCGAACTGTGGCAAGCCCCAGCCCGGTTCCTAATTTTTTCCCAGTGGTCGTAAATGGCTCAAACAGTGAAGTTCTGACCTCTTCGGGTATCCCCGGTCCGTTATCTGAAAACCGGATCAGGACATGGTTCTTTTCACACCTGGCCGTAACCCAGATTATTTTATCCCCGGCCCCTTGGAGCCCGGTAAAGAACCCCTCTTTTGCATTCATGATCAAATTATCAATTACCCTGTGCATCTGATCAGAATCAAATTCCACCTGGATATCTTCACAGCCTTCATATCGGGAAACAAGGGAAATCTCCATGATTCCAAGCTTTTCCCTGTGATTGCCCAGGGTGGTCTCCAAGAAGGGGACCAATACGATGGGCTCAGAGTTCAATGTGGGTGCATACCCCCTTGCAAAATCCAATATCTCACTGATCATCCGGTTGAGTCGAGTGCTGGATTCCATTACCAGGTCCAGGGTTTTGAAAATCCCCTTTTCTTCCAGAGACTCGGCGTCCTGTTGGGCAATCTGGGCAAAGCCCATGATCGTATTCAACGGATTCCTAAGGTCATGGACCACGGAACTGGTCATCTGTCCAATGGCGGTCAACCGGGTTTCCCGTTCGTTGATATTTTTTTCAAGGAAGCGATTTCTTAAATGGGCGGCAATCCGGGCTTTCAATTCCCGCATTTCAAAGGGTTTGGAAACATAATCGGTGGCTCCGGTTTCAAGTCCCGTTTCAACCGCTTCTCCCCCTGATTTTGAGGTGGCCAGGATAATGGGGACTTCCGATAGAAAGGGATCCTTACGGATTTGCCGACAGAGTTCATATCCGTCCATCTCCGGCATCATCACATCGGATATGATCAAGTCCGGATTCATTCGCCTGGCAAGATCAAGTCCCATCCGGCCGTTTTCCGCATGCTCCACCCGGTAGGTTTCAATAAGATTGCTAACGATGAATGCCCTGAGATCCGGGTTGTCCTCTACCACCAAAATTTTAGGAGCGTCCAGTGGGGCCAGATTTTTTTTATCTGTGGATTTCCCAGTAATGCCATCGCCCAGGCCGGTCCCCCTGCTCACATCGGCAAACAGGGTTTTCTTATTGACTTTACGCCTCTCCTGATATTCTTTTTCCACCAGTGAATTAAGTTTTTCTTCGGCAACCTTGTCGAATTTTCTTCGCCCTGCCTTTTCTCTACGATCAATCCTGAAGGAACAGGGTTTCCTTGGAAGCTCAACCCGAAAAGTAGATCCTTTACCGATTTTGGAGTGCACATTGACTTTACCCCCATGGAGCAGAGCTAACTCCCGTACCATGGCCAGTCCGAGCCCTGTGCCTTCATTGTTTCGTGAATGTTGATCATCCACCTGGAGAAATCGTTCAAAAATCAGATCCAGCTTCTCTTCAGGAATACCGATACCGGTATCTTGAACTTCGAACCAGACACACTGTTTATCCTTTCCAGCACAAATACTTATTTTTCCGTTGTCCGGTGTAAATTTCAATGCATTTGAAATGAGATTGGCTGCAATGGTTTCAATTTTTTCAATATCCATGTCAGTATCGGAGATCTTATCCGCTCCTGAAATGGTCAGCTCAATGTTTTTTTGTTTTGAATAGGGAATGCTTGCCTGGACAAGTTCTGAAAGAATGGTACCCAGATTTCCGGTTTTATAGTGACAGGTTAACTTTCCAGCATCCGCCTTGGAAAAATCTAATATGGTGTTCACCTGGCGCAGAAGTCGATGGGCGTTTGCCTCCATGGCCCGGAGCATGGGAATGGGATCCGTGTCATTTTTGCCCTGGAGAAGCTGCTCAAGGGGACCGATGATCAGGGTCAAGGGCGTTCTAAGTTCATGGCTCACATTGGAAAAAAACCGCATTTTGGTTTTATCCAGCTCCTTGAGTTCCTCGTTGGCCTTTTCAATCTGCATTCTCA
>JASFYZ010000099.1:0-4367 GCA_045046665.1 Desulfobacterium sp. | reverse complement strand
CGGGGGGCTTCATCCCAGGCCACGCCATCCCCACAAAGGGCATCGGCCATGGCAATGGCAGCATCATCTTCGTGCATTTCGCTCTCTTCGGGCTTAATGATATAAAGATGATCTTTTCCCAGCCGCCTCAAGTGATCCAGATCACGACAGGTCAACATATGTCCTCGTTGAAATGCTGGCCCTTTGAATTCTCCTGCCCTGATTTCTGTAATGTCATGGGCCAATGGGTATCCCACCGCATCTTCTATGTTCACAACCTTAATCACCTATTCTCTCCCTGTGGTAAAATTATTGTTTAGGCACCTTTTTTTTACCCATTGACACTTAATACAACGAGCCTATTTTTCCGATATGCGTCAAAGCGTCACTGACCCCATGGAGGTGAAATAGCCCTCACCTGCACAAATCCGACACAAGGGCTGACCATCCACCATTATTTCTCTGGTGTCCCTGACCACCTGACCGCATTTAGCACACGTGGTATGGGTCTGGGGGGGGCCGGGCATATCCTGTTCCGGCAGATCCACCGCCCCCCACTGCACATCAAACAGCTCATTTTCGGGCATTATCTTATATCCCTTCATCTGCTGCTGATAATGATGTTCCTCTTCAGGGGCATAGCATTTTACAAGCTCCCTTGAGGCTTCCGTTGAAACAATGCGAACGGCTTTTCGGGTTTCCAGATTGACAAAAGTCGCCGCATTAATTCCATAATCTTTAAATTTTAAGGTACGCTTTCCCAAACGACAACCCGTGACACTACTAATGGCATCGGTGGCACATCGATCCATCTCCACATACACAATTAACTTTTTTTTAAATTTTGGAGAGGTGGGATCATCTATATCCACAAGACGACACCCCAACATGGCCATGCGTACCCCAATTACCTGACCAGCGCACAAATGACCATGGGCAATAGCAGATGCTTCCAACAAGGATTCAAACGATTTCATATTACTCTTTTACCCTCCCATGACCGAATGGCAAATTTTGCCATTCGGTAATAAATTTTTATCTATGGATTGTAGCTGAACCGATGCCTGGTCCTGGAACTCCCGGGCCACTTTGAGATAATCCCCCACCAGCGTGTGGGCCTTGGCCGTCAATCTTGCACCACCGCCATGACCACCACCCCTATGGGTCTTTACCAGAGATTTTCCCACAGACTGTTCCATGGCAGAAATGGCACCACGAATTTTGCGATAGGAAATTCCCAGATCCCGGGCAGCCTCAATGATGAAAGTATTCTCATCAACAACCCTTTGTTTGTACTTTAGGCTGTTTTGGGGCACAATTATCCGCCGCTTGATTTAAATAACATTTTGTATTGCATGCAATTGCTGCAAATATTATTTGCAGCCTCGATCGTTTTTCTGTTCGATGTCGTGATTTTCGAGCACCGTGTTTATTAGCGCTACCTCATTGAGCAAACTTTCAGCACCGACACGAACACCACATTTTTTTCGGTATTCAGTGTCTTCCATATATTTATGATGACGTTGAGCACCGGCGTATTGCGCTTCAATGATTGTCAATGTCGAAATTGTAGTCCCATGTTTTACAGGACAAGGATTTTGAAGAGGGCATTCTTTACACTTCTTGTTATCAACGATGAACTAACCATTGTCCGTTTTTTTCACTTTTTATCTGATCTAAAGGGCTCTCTTTATTAGGGCACGATAAAACGATTAATTCTTTGGTACTATCTTCGAATTCAACCTTAAAATCAGCAACATCAAGTGGCCGATCTTTTCCAGCAAATCCTGCTATACTTTGCGAACGTCCAGCAGATGGGCCTTCAAGCTCTATTCTTTTTTCCGCTGCTTTCAGAATAGATTCTCCATTTACAAACCCTGCATCTTCGTATAAAGCCTCGGGCTTGAATTCATTATCTTCTATACGGGTTTCAATTTTATCTATTTCGACTGCATCTGCATGCCCAGCTGCCTCCAAGGCAACATCAATATTGAAAACAGGAGAACCTGGACGTCCACCGAGAACGCTTCCGAAAGGAGTGAATAGCCACAGAGACGCAACGAGCTATATATTCAGTCCGGCCTGGTATCCCCGGTGCAGGGCCTGTGTGACGCTCTGGGGTTTTACGCAGTCCCCCACCTGAACAACTTCAGTCGCAGCGTCAAGCAGACCGTTGACGACCTCGCGCAAGGGCCGTTGCCCAACTGCGCACACAATTGAATCAGTCTCAAAAAGTACTTTTCTGCCAGCAGTATCCTCGCAGGCAAGTCCGTCCCCATCAACAGCAAGCCCTTTCATGCCAGTTTCCACCTGTACGTTCTGCTGCCTTAGCATCTCAAGCAGAATTGGTTTCTGGCGGACATTGGCGTCCACTGCAATGTCATCCTGCATCTCGATAATAGTGACTGCCTTGCCCTGTTGTGCAAGAAAGACAGCAGCCTCACACCCTACAAGCCCTCCACCGATGATGACGACCCGGTCTCCGACAATGAGATCCGGGTAGGAAAGCTCACCGGCCAAAATCATCTTTTCATTGTCCATACCGGGAATGGCAGGAATAATCGGGGTGGCTCCCACGGCCAGGACCAGAACGTCGGGCGAAAGCGTATCCACAAACTCTCCGGTCACCTCGGTGTTCAAACGAACTTCCACCCCGGCCTTATCCAGTTGGCCAGCAAGACTGTTGATCAGAGCGTACAGATCCTGCTTAAAGGAAATGGCCTTAGCAAAATTCAAGGCCCCGCCAAGTACCCCGCTCTTTTCGCACAGCACTACCGTGTGCCTGCGCTGGGCTGCAGTTATGGCGGTCTGCATTCCTCCAGGGCCCCCGCCTGCAACCAGCACCTTTTTCGGCCTGGAGGGCGGCAGTGCAAAGAGGTTTTCATATTCCCTTCCGATGACAGGGTTGACAGAACAGATTCGCGTCTGAGTATGAACCCGCTCAGCAAGACAGGTAAAGCACCGGGTACAATTGACGATCTCGTCATCCCGGCCAAGCATTACTTTTCGGGGCAGAAAGGGATCGGCCAAAAGTGCCCTGGCCATCTCCACCACGTCTGCCTTGCCTGATGCAACAATGTCTTCCATCTGCGAAGGATCATTAAGAGCGCCAATGCATGCCACGGGAATCTTGACATTGGCCTTTACCGCCTCGGCCAGATGTACGTTGATACCCCGGTCATCGAACATGGAAGGATGAGTTTTGGAAAAGGAGCTTTCGTGTGAACCGGTGGAGACCTGTAAAAGATCTACCTCATTTTCCAGAAGTTTGGCAAAGGCAATGGCGTCTTTAAGGCCGTGCCCGCCTGGCATGTAATCTTGGGCACTCATCCTAAACTCTATGGGAAAGCCTTTACCCACTGCTGCCCGGACGCTCTCCAGTACTTCCAAGGCAAAGCGGGCGCGGTTGGCCAGAGTCTGCCCGCCGTATTCATCCCCTCGACGATTGACGGCAGGAGAGAAAAACTGATGGATCAGCCAACCGTGCCCACCGTGGATCAACACCATATCGAACCCGGCCCGCTTGGCTAAAGCAGCCCCTTTGCCAAAGGACTCCACGATTTCGTGGATCATGGGTTTGTGCATTTCTTCTACTCGTGCGCCGTTGGAAAGTGTCTGGGGGCTTGGGCCGTAGCGCAGGCCACTTTCGCCTTTGCCCATCCGATCTACACCGGCATACATACCGCCGTGGGACAGCTCTATATTGGCCAGTGCGCCATGTCCTTGCATCATTCTTGCGGCCTCTGTGAGCCCGCCCAGGACATGCTCGTCTTCAAGGTTGATATGCCGGGAATGGCTCATGCCCGTCTTGATGTGGACGATACATTCACTCAAAGTTACAAAGGCTGCCCCGCCTCTGGCCCGAAGGGCATAAAAAGCTGCGGCCCGTTGGGTCACATGCCCCTCAGGCGTAATGTCGGGAAAGGCCATGGGAGCAGAGACCATGCGGTTTTTGATGGTGACATCACCAATTTCCAGGGGACGGCACAGGTTGGGATATTTTCTTTTAATCATAACTTAAACAATCCTTGTAAACAGATTTACAGGTATTCCTTGAGGGTCCGAGTGCACTTAGGAACGAGGAGTCATTAACTCCGGCAACTATCAGCCAGATACAACTTCAATGCTGAGATTCTCATATAACTGCCACGGGCAGACCTGGACTGCCCACAACAAATATCGAAACTCCAGTTATTACAAACTCATTGGACTGAGTTCCTTATAAACTTATGGGTGTTATTGAATCCTCATTCCTTATTAAATTAATGGCCTGGTTCAAAATCGCATATGCCAGGGTAACACTTTTGCCCGGTCTTTCAATCAAGCTATAGCGTTTAACTTATTGATTTTTATCAATATAGACCCATCAAGAACAACAAAAAAAACCT
>JASFYZ010000098.1:0-17533 GCA_045046665.1 Desulfobacterium sp. | reverse complement strand
GGGAATCATCCCCCAAAGAGTGTAAAGTACTTTTGGTGTGATATGAAGGATGCCAAATTTCTTATCTATAAAATTTAAATGTAAAATTTTTTTGGACCACGGATGGTCAAGTGCTAAAAAATTTTGAATCGACGCGGTAGAGTTATGATTATGATCATAAACTTTTAGGCTTTCTATCAGACATAACTAACATTAATTTTCAGTTTGTTTCAACCTTAAATTCAAGCTGTTTCACTGGAGGCACCATGAAAAATGGTACAGCGTATATTGTTTTCCCCCTTGATGTCCCCTCCCTTTCAGAGGCCAGATCCTATGTTAAAAAATTGGATGGGTCGGTGGGAATGTTCAAGGTGGGCTTGGAACTTTTTATTAAAGAAGGCCCTTCTGTGGTTCAGATGATCCGGGAAACAAGCAGTGCCGGTATCTTTTTGGATTTGAAACTCCATGACATCTCAGAAACCGTGGGACGGGCCATGGAACAGGTAGCCCTGATGGGGGTGGACCTTGTGACGGTGCACTGCGCCTCCACTCGGAAAATGCTTGAAAGGGCAGTGGCGGGAAGCCGGGGGAAAACCGGTGTGTTAGGGGTTACGCTGCTCACCGACAATGACAGCCAGGCCGTTGAATCTGCCGGTTATGAACAAAAGTATGTTGAAGATCTTAACCGTCTGGTGTTGAAGCGGGCGGGGATGGCCCATGGGACAGGGTGCCGGGGGGTGGTCTGCTCGGGCCATGAAGTGGCTGCTGTTAAAGCGCTTTTGGGAAAAGATTTTCTGGCGGTCACTCCGGGCATCCGTCCTAGGTGGTCCCTTCTTGACAATGATGATCAGGCCCGGGTCACTACCCCTGCCAAGGCTGTGCTGGCTGGGGCGGATTTTATTGTTGTGGGACGTCCCATCCGGGCGGCAGCAGCCCCCCGGGAGGCAGCCCTTCGTATTGCTGCCGAGATAGATGAGGCCCTGGGGCAGTCATAAAGTTCGACAGGGGCCAGACCTATTCCTGGAGCCTGGATATCTTTAAACAGGCTCCATGGGTTTCCAAAAATTCTAAATTTTATTAAAATTCAGGTGGGGAATGAACCTTCCCGAAAATTTAAATTAGAATTGCTGATGGGTTGTTTCGGGTTGGGAATGTAAATATTTGGTCAGTGCCCCATATTCGCCTATTTGGGACTGCGTAGCATACTAATGCTATGTGGGCAGGCCAAAATAGGTGAAGATGGGGTGCTGGCCGAATATTTACTGATCAAGACCAAAGGCTGTGTGAAGGACCCGCACAGCCAATTCTGCATATTTGTCTTCAATGACACAGGAAATTCTGATCTCCGAGGTGCTGATGAGTCGGATGTTGATGTTTTCCTTGGCAAGGGCTTCAAACATGGTGGCGGCAACCCCGGAGTTGCTCTTCATGCCAAGTCCGATGACAGAGATCTTGGCAATGTGATCGGCGGTGAGCACCTCCTTGGCATTCACCTCTTTGCCTGCTTTTTCTGACAGCTCCACGGCTTTTTTAAAATCATCCTTGGTGACGGTGAAGGTCAGATCTGTTTCTCCGTCGGACCGGGTGTTCTGGATGATCATGTCCACCATGATCTCGGCCTCGGCCAGAAGACCAAAAACCCGGGCGGCAATTCCCGGTTGATCCGGTACTTTTCTCAGGGTGATCCTGGCCTCATTTTTATCACAGGTGATGCCAGACACCACCACACTTTCCATATCTGCACTTTCATTGACCACCATGGTTCCCTCCTCTTGGTTGAATGACGACCTGACATGCACGGGTACGTTGAACTTTTTGGCAAATTCCACGGAACGGATTTGCAGTACCTTGGCACCGAGTATGGCCATTTCAAGCATCTCTTCATATGATATTCTGTTTATTTTTTTTGCTTTGTTGCAAATTCTGGGATCGGTGGTATAGACCCCGTCCACATCCGTGTAAATTTCACACACATCTGCCTTGATGGCCGAGGCAATGGCCACTGCCGATGTGTCAGACCCCCCACGGCCCAGTGTGGTGATATCTCCCACCGTGTCCCGTCCCTGGAATCCGGCCACAACAACAATGTGACCCTGCCCCAGAAGTTCCTGGATGCGACCTCCGTCAATATCCCGGATACGGGCCTTACCTGAAGTCATATCCGTTAAAATACCGGCCTGGAAACCCAAAAGGGATTTGGCCTTGTATCTCCGGTGGTTGAGCATCATGGCAAGTAAGGCTGCCGTGGTCTGCTCCCCGGTGGACAAAAGAACATCCAGCTCCCTTGCTGCCGGTGTTTCTGCAGCCTGATGGGCCAGGGAGATGAGACCATCTGTGACCCCTGCCATGGCGGAAAGCACCACCACCACCTGGTCTCCCTGGTTGTGGGTGTTAATCACCCTGTCGGCAACATTTTTAATTCTTTCAATATCGGCAACCGAAGTCCCTCCGAATTTTTGTACCTTCAATGCCATAACAACAGCTCCTGATATGTTTGATTCCTCAACTTTCTGACCTGAGCCGTGTGGAACGGGGCCAGACTTGTTTTAAAGTTGAGTTTGATTATGACGGATTATTCGGTATTGATTTATCATAAATCCGAACATCCGGTGGTTTGTTTTCATTGCCTCTCCTGATACGCCCTAATGGGGTGGGCAGGAAGAATTTGCTGTGTCCCCCATGATTTATAACGAGAATTTTTTTAACAGATTTGTTCCGTCAAGTCCAGATGCGTTAATAATTATTTTGCGGTTAAAGGCCTTGTCCGTGGTGATGGTGATATCTATATCAAATGCCACATGGTGTGGGCCTAAAATCTCCGGCCACTCCACAACCATGACCCCCTGGGAGGAGAGAATCTCGTCAAATCCCAGATATTCCAGTTCATCAATGTCTCCCAGTCGGTAAAGGTCCATGTGATACAAATGGATTCGGCCGGGGTATTCATTGATGAGGGTGTAGGTGGGACTGGTGACATAATAGGTCTCTGGTACCCCAAGGCCCCTTGCCAGTCCCTGGACAAAGGTGGTTTTTCCTGCACCCAGATCCCCGTGCAGGGCTATTACCATGCGTGAGGAGAGGAAGGTGCCAAGCTTTTCTCCCACGGCCTGGGTCTGGGTGTGGGAGGTACAATACAGTTCAAGGGTCATGATCTTTCAGGTGTCCTGGCCATTGGCTTGGGTTAATTGTAAAAAAATGCCGGGCAGGGCCGTGATCAGATCCGATGCCTTAAATCCCCAAGGGCCCTTTGTTTGTGCCAGAAAATCTCCGCAGGCTCCATGGAGAAAGGCTCCGGCCTGGGCAGCATCTGATGGCGTCATGCCCTGGGCCGTCAGTCCTGCGATAATGCCGGTGAGGACATCCCCCATTCCCCCCGAAGCCATGCCAGGATTGCCCGTGGGGCAGAAAAAGGTAGTGCCATCAGGCAGGGCAGTAAGAGTTCCAGCCCCTTTTAATACCAGGGTCACGTTGTATGTGGCGGCAAATTGTCTGGCAACCCCCAGTCGATCTGCCTGGATTTCCCGGGTTGACAATCCCGTGAGCCGGGCCATCTCCCCGGGATGGGGGGTGAGTATGGTGGGGGCCTTTCGTTGTTTTAAAAGGGAGGGATCATGGGCAACGCAGTTAAGGGCGTCGGCATCCAAAATCAGGGGAAGGCTGCTCTCTTTAACCAGAGCCGTTACAAGTTTTTGGGTCTCTTCATGGGTCCCCAGTCCCGGTCCCAGGGCCAGGGCTGATTTATCCTGACTCAGCTTCAAGAGGGGATCAAGGGCGGCCAGGGTGAGGTATGCTTTTCCTCCATTGTCCAGGGGGGTAGTCATGGCCTCAAGGGTGGCGGTTTCCACAATGTCGTTGATGGCCTGGGGAATCCCCAGGGTGACAAGGCCGGTGCCCGCAGCCACTGCGGCATTGGCAGCCAGGATGGCGGCCCCGGATTTTCCCCGGGAGCCTGCAATGATCAGCACATGACCCCAGGACCCCTTGTGGTTCTGGGTGTTCCGGGGGGGGAAAAGGGATTCAATGTACGGGGCCTCGGTGACCTGAAGCCGGGGGATCGGTTGGGTGGCAATGTAGTCGGGGATGCCGATGTCCATTACCCTAAGATCTCCGGTGAATTCTCTGCCTTGTCCCAGAAAAAGACCTGCCTTGGCTAATCCAAAGGTGGCCGTGGCCGTGGCCGTGATGCAGGTTCCCAGGGGCATGCCTGTGTCTGCATCCAGACCTGATGGAATGTCCAGACTGAGGATGGGGCAGCGTGTTGCATTAACAGCGGTGATCACCTCTTTAAAAAAGCCCCTCACCGGTGTATTAAGACCGGTTCCCAGCATGCCATCTACAAAAAGGTCATGCATACAGATACGGGATCTGAACGTTTTAAAAGTGTCATTACCGGGGATGAAAAACAGGTGATCCCCCTTTTTTTTTTGGCACAGGGTTTCCAGAAGGATAAGGTTGGACAGGGCATCTCCTTTGATTTTATCCCTGGAAGTCAGAACAAAGGTGGTGACTTTTTTACCCATCTGTAAAAGATACCTTGATATGACCAGGCCATCTCCACCGTTGTTACCCCGACCCACAAGTATACCGATCTTTTTCGACATCATATCTGGAAAATGGTCAAAGAGCATGTCAAGGGCTTTTCGCCCTGCATTTTCCATGAGGAGCTGACCGGGAAGGCCGAATTCTTCAATGGTTTTGCGGTCCATCTCCCGCATTTCCCGAGCTGTGACAAGATACATGGCTATCTCCGTTTTGTTTGTCATTGGATGATTAACTCATAAAATTGAGTCATGTTTTTGTTTTATACAGAATTCCGCATAATGGACTGTAATCATGATGGTTTCAATCTTAGTTGTGGGTAGTTTGGGTCCAGAATACGGTCTGCCCATGGCAGCTTTATATAAAAATACAGCAGAAAAGCGCCGACGGTAGAGCCCCCGACGGTCCCGGGCCGGACCCATCGCCCGTTGGGGGCGGCATGGTTCCATTTTTAATTTTTGTTGTGGCAGGCCAATCTGGTATCATATCACTGGAGGCTTGGGAAAGGCAACCTTTGGGAATCAGGGAGTCAGACCCTATTGATTAGCGTTTTTAACAGCTTGATCACAACATCAGGCAATTGGGGGGACGGGCTTGTCTTGATTAAACGGTAGATCAAAAATTGCTGAGTCCCTCATTCATCGGCAGATACCACATTTTTCACAGTCAATCATGGGGCAGTCCGGGGTTGTTTTTTCCCTTTTTGCCCGTTGCAGTTCCCTGACCAAAAAGTTTTTTTTGATACCGCTGTCCAGGATATCCCAGGGAAGGGGGGCTTCTGTGTCAATCTCTCTATAAAGATAGGTTGCCAGATCTTTTTTTGATACGGCCTTGGACCAGCCTTCCTGTGCGGCGGTTTCAATCAATGTGGCTACCCGCTGATCCCCCCGGGCCAGCATTCCGTTAATTCTTGCCATGCGCTGGGATTCACAATTGATCTTCATATTGGGAATTTTTTTCAATGAATTCTTCAAGTGGTTTGTCCGTTTTTTCAACACCGCTGCCGGTGCCATGGGCAGCCACTGAAAGGGGGTGGCAGGTTTTGGAACAAAGGGATTGACACTCAGGGTGATGGTGCCGATTTTTTTATTTTTTTTACTTTCTTCAAGAAAAATATCTCTGATTTCCAGGGTGAGGGAGATGATCCCCTCCACATCCTCATCGGTTTCAAAGGGAAGCCCTATCATGAAATACAGCTTTAGGTTAATAATTCCCCCATGTACAAGGGTTTTTACAGCAGAAAGTATGTCTAACCGGGTAACTTTTTTGTTGATAATGTTCCGCATGCGTTGGGTACCAGCTTCCGGTGCAATGGTGGAGGTTTTGACCCCGGACTCGGCAAGGGTGTCCACCAATTCCGGGGTAAGTGCATCCAACCTAAGGGAACTAAATGAGATGTTCAGTGATTTTTCAATGCCCCAGGTGCAAATATCATTGATCTGGGGATGATCGGAAACCGCAGCACTCACAAGTCCGACACGGTGGGTCAGTTTACTTGCCTGGTCCATGGCTCGGGTGATCACCTCCTTAGGATAAACCCTTGGGGGTCTGTAAATAAACCCGGCACTACAGAACCGGCACCCGTGGTGGCACCCCCTGCCGGTCTCAATGAGGCAGGTGTTTTTAAATGCCGTGTCCGAGGAGATGATGCCAGTGACGGTCTGGTGGTCTTCCAGATGGGCAATGTGCTGTATCTGGATGGTGTCTGGGGTCTTTGGGTGATGGGTTTCATGGCCTGCAAAAAAATTGGCATCATTGTAAACCGGGGTATACAGGGACGGGATATAGAGACCGGGAATTTTTAATGCCAATTCATGGGTCAGGTGTTGTTTTAAAGGGAAATCCTGGATGTTTTTTAAAAACAGATGAAGGGTATTCTCAATTTCTCCCAGTAAAAAGCAGTCCATAAACGGGGCCAGGGGTTCTGGGTTGAGAAAGCAGGCCACCCCGCCTGCCATTACAAGGGGGTGGTTTGCATTGCGTTGGCTTTGCCGGGGGGGGATTCCCGCTGTGTTAAGAAGGGTAACAAGATGGGCATAATCGTTCTCAAAGGAGATGGAAAAGGCAATAATGTCAAATCTCCCCAGTTCCCGTCCTGTTTCGCAACTTCGGGCCGGGGTGCTGGGTTTCTCAGGGAGGAACACCCGTTCACATGCCATGCCGTCCAGGGTATTGAACAGTTGAAACACCTTTTGAAACCCCAAACTTGACATCCCGGCCCGGTAGGTATTGGGGTATACAAGGGCGATTTTAATACCCCCCCCTGTTCCCCGGAATACCTGGCCTTTTTCAATGGGGGGCCGGGGAGGAGCCCCCTTTCTACGACGGATAGCCATCAATCTCGTGTTCTGCGCAAAAAGGTGGGAATGTCAAGGTTGTCCGGGTCAATGTCAATATCCGGGTAGGCCGTTGGGATACTGGCATCCTCATGGTGATTTCTGCCATCGTCATTGGAGACCTTTTGACGGGTTACAATCACAGGACTTACATCATCTTGCCACTCCTTTTCTCCATCATCATCGGTGATGGATCGCACCGTTCCTCGGACAATGGTGGTGGAACGGGTGGTGGTTTTAACCGTTGAATCCGTTGCACTGCGCAGGTGGTTTGTTTTGGCAACGGGGGGGGGGGGCTCCTGGCCGATGCCGGTTGCGATAACGGTGATTCTGAGCTCTTCCCCCAGACTCTCATCAATGGTCTGTCCCCAGATGATATCTGCGTCGTCCCCCACCTCTTCATGGATGCGGTCCGATGCGATGATCATCTCTTCCATGGTGATATCACTGCTGGAGGTGATGTTTAACAGAACCCCCCGGGCACCGGATATGGAAATATCCTCCAGAAGGGGGTGGGAAATGGCGCGTTCCGCCGCTTCCATGGCCCGATTTTCTCCAGAGGCGATACCAATACCCATGAGCGCCATCCCTGACTGGGACATGGTGGTCTCCACATCGGAAAAATCAAGATTGACAAGTCCCGGCACCATGATCAAATCACTGATCCCTTTCACCGAGTGGTTAAGAATTTCATCTGCCTTGATAAGCATGTCCACCATGCGCTCTCCCTTGGCGGCAAGTCCCCGGAGCCGATCATTTGGGATGGTGATGAGGGTGTCGGTGATGCCACTTAACTCTGCAAGGCCAGCCTCGGCTTTTCTTATTCTGGATTTTCCTTCAAAGGCAAAAGGTTTTGACACCACTGCCACGGTTAATATCCCGAGGTCCTTGCAGATTTCCGCAACCACAGGTGCGGCCCCGGTGCCGGTGCCGCCCCCCAGTCCGGTGGTGATAAAAACCATATCACTTCCCTGGAGTGCTTCCCTGATATCATCCACATTTTCCAAGGCAGCCTCTTTTCCTTTCTGGGGGTTGGCACCGGCTCCCCGGCCTTTGGTCAACTCTACCCCCAGCTGAATTTTATAATCTGCTTTGGAGATGTTCAGGGCCTGTATATCGGTGTTGGCAACAATGAACTGTACCCCTGAAAGGTTAGATTCAATCATGTTATTGACGGCATTTCCACCGGCCCCACCTATTCCTATTACCTTAATATTTGCATTGTCGTTTGTTTCCACATAAGAAAAACTCATAATCCCCCCTGTTCAATGTATACATTGCGTTATGCCTGGCTCCAAACAAAGACACCCGACCTAATACTAAATGGTATTTTGCCCATTAAATTAATTTTAGGACCTGGTTTTAATTGGGGTCGCACTGTTTAAATGGGTGACCCCACCCGTGAATTGACCCATCTTAGAACCAAGCCCCATTCTGTTAAATAATATCCCTGAACCACTGTATTATCCTTGCCATGAATTTTGATATTCCCGTTTCTTTGAGCTTGCTCATATCCTTGTTACAGCTATTTTGGCTACCGTAAATAACCAGCCCCACCCCTGTGGCAAAGACGGGGCTGTTCACCACCTCTTTGAGGCCACCGATGTTTGAAGGGGTCCCCACACGCACCGGCGCATTGAATATCGATTCAATGATCTCTTCAATGCCGTTGAGAAGGGCCGTTCCCCCGGTGAGTACAATACCCGATGGAAAGGCATTTTCAAGGCCGTTGCTGTGGATTGCATCTTTAAGAATGGTGGCCATCTCATCCATGCGGGGCTCGATGATATCCACTACAATATCCCTGGAAAGTTTCTTTGGTTCCCGTCCTCCCATACCGGAAACATCAATATTTTCGCCTTTTTTGATTTTCCCCCGGAGACAGGTACCATGGTTGATCTTAATGTGCTCTGCCTCATTGGAAGGCGTTCGCAGACCAATGGAGATATCATTGGTCACGGTCTGTCCCCCCAGGGGCAGTTCAAAGGTGTATTTGATGTTATTTCCTTTGAATATGGCAAGGTTGGTGGTGCCTCCCCCCATGTCCACCAGGGTGCACCCCAGCTCTTTTTCTTCCGGGGAGAGCACCGCTTCCCCCGAGGCCATGGATTCCAGCACAATATCACTGACCTCAAGCCCTGCCTTGTTACAGCATTTTACAATGTTTCCCACCGACGAGACAGCTCCGGTGACAATGTGAATTTTTGCCTCCAGGCGGACCCCGGTCATGCCCCGGGGATTTTGGATGGCCTCTTGCTCATCCACAATAAATTCCTGGGGGATGACATGGATGGTTTTCCTGCCCGGTTTTGCGGCAATGGCGCTGGCCGCCTCAATCACCCGGGCTTCATCACCCGGGGTGATCTCTTCGCCTTTTATGGCGGTGATGCCATGGCTGTTAAATCCTTTGATGTGGCCCCCGGCAATACCCACATACACCGAACTGATTTCACACTCAGCCATGATGGAGGCTTCATCCACGGCATGGCGGATGGATTCCACTGTGGATTCAATATTCACAACAGCGCCTTTACGCATGCCGCTGGAGGGGCTTTTACCCATGCCGATGATGTTGATGTCCCGGCCCACCACTTCTCCCACAACGGCACATACTTTGGTGGTACCAATGTCCAGCCCTACGATGATTCTCTCTTTTTCCTGCAATTTAAGCTCCTTGTAGTGTATCTGCACCGGGGGTGTGTCTGCCAGGGGTGACAATGACCCGTTCCGGGTTGAACAGATCCATGGAAGCAATGTCTTTTTCCATGGCCTGTTGCTGGAGATAGTGAAATATTTTTCCGGCAGTTTCAAATTTAGACTTAAATTGTGAAAAACCCAGTTTCAGGGTGATGGGTGTTTCAACGGGTTGCCCGAAGTGATCCTTGGAAAGAAAATGGGTATCAACGGCAATGCCTGTGGCAATGTCAGCGGTTATGGATGTAATGGGAAGACCGGGATCATCCTTGAGCAATTCCACAACCTTTTGACAAAGGGTTCCATGGAATCCCCACTGATTTTTTTTCTTTTCAAGGACAAATCCCTTGATAAGGGGCAATTTCATTTTAAAAGCGTCTGTTTCCGGGGGATAGGGAGCAAAGGGAACCCCCTGGGTGTTGATGATGAGCAGTGATGTCTTATCTTTTATGTCCACCCGGGCCAAGGGCACCTCCTCCTGGATGAAAATTTCAAGGGTATGGGGCGGTTTACGTTTGATCCTGGCGGTTTTTATCCAGGGGTGGGCCACTAATTTTTTTTTAATCTTAAATGCATTGATGTTTAAAAGGGTGTCTCCGGGTTTCAGGCCTGCCTGGGTCAACGTTTGGCTTTTTGTTAATTGGGCTAATCCATGGATGGAAATTTCGTTGATGGAAAAATAGGTGCTCTGGGTCACATAATCATGGGTAAAAATAAAAAACAGTCCCGTGAGCATGATCAATACAATGATGAAGATAAATTTAAGCGCCAGATCAAGGGTTTCCATGAAGTCAAAACCCGGTAACATTGACGTAGTGGAAGGGGTGTCTTTTTTTATTTTTTTATTCGCCTTCAATTTTCACCTCATTTTCCAGGCGGATGCCAAAAAGGGTGTGTACCTTTTTTTCAATGACATGTTTCAGATCCATGATCTCCTGGGCTGTGGCCTCTCCTGCATTCAGAATGAAATTGGCATGTTTTGAGGAAACCATGGCATTGCCGACTTTGAATCCTTTTAATCCGGCCCTGTCAATAAGCTCCCCTGCGGATTTCCCCTGGGGGGGATTTTTAAAAAAACAGCCAGCACCGGCACCCTTAATCGGTTGATTCTTTTTTCTTTGTTCCAGCAGGGCCTGCCATTGGGCCTTGATCTCTTTTTTATCCTGATGTGACATAATCAAGGTGGCACCCACAAGAATAGATTGCTGTGTTTGTGGGGATGCCGGAGTGAAAGTCAGACACCTGTGGGTGAACTGTAAAGCGGATCTGGGCAGGGTGATAATGCCTTTATGCCTGTCCAGAATGTCAATGGATTCCATCACATCGGACATGGTACCCCCACTGGTTCCGGCGTTCATCATCACGGCCCCCCCCACGGTTCCGGGAATTCCGGCGGCAAACCCAATGCCTCCGACACCCTGGGTCATGGTTTCCCGATACAGGCTGGCAAGGATGGTGCCGGCAGAGACCTGGACCCGGTATTCCCCTTGTTGTAATGGGGTTATGGTTATGGGGAGTCTCAGGTGGGCCATGGAGATGACAATGCCTCGGATCCCCTTGTCCTTTACCAGCAGATTGGTGCCACTGCCCATGAGGGTCAGGGGCAGTTCATGGGCCTTTACCATCCCCAGTATTTTTTCAAGGGTGTCAATGGACCTGGGTCTGGCAAACAAATCTGCCGGTCCTCCCACCTTAAAAGAGGTGTGCTTTTTCATGGGTTCATTCTGTCGGATCCCCAGTTCTGCCAATGTGTCAGCGGTCAGGACCATGGATTCTCCATGAGTCAGGGGCGATGCTCCTGGGATGATTCTTGACCCAATGTCGCAGGGGGGGGATTCCTGGGACAGCCCGGTTAGAGGGGAGGAGATCATTTTTATTGCTCCCCAAGTTTTTTGACAAAGGTTTCCCCCAGACGATACACATCTCCTGCACCCAAGGTGAGAACCAGATCATTGGGCGCCACAGTGTCCACGAGCATGGTAAGACACTGATCAACGCTTTCCACGTAATGGACCTTTTTATGGCCATGGGCCTTAATGCCCTGGCACAGAGTCTGGGAGCTGACCCCTTTTATGGGTGTTTCACTGGCCGCATAGATGGGCAGGACGATTAAGATATCGGACTGGTAAAAGGCCCGGGTGAATGCGTCAAACAGGGCCTGGGTCCTGGAATAACGGTGGGGTTGAAAAATTACCACCACCCGTCTGCCTGGCCGGCTTTCCCGGATGGCTTTGAGGGTGGCTTTGATCTCCGTGGGATGGTGCCCATAATCGTCCATCACCAGAATACCCTTTGTATCTCCCTTGATTTCCAGGCGTCGCTTGACCCCGTCAATGTCTTCTAATGCCGCTTTTATGGTGGAAAATTCGATGTTCAGCTCCAGGGCAATGGCAATGGCAGCCAGGGCATTGGAAATATTGTGTCTGCCGGAAAGATTCAGCCGGATGCGGCCAAGGGTTGTGCCCTGGTGCACCACGCTAAATAAGGATCTTCTGCCCTCAAATTCAATGTCCTGGGCTCTGAGGTCGGCCTGGGCTGTCAGCCCGAAGGTGGTGTATCTCACCCGGATATCCGGCAGGATCTCCTGGATGTGCTCGTTGTCCAGGCAGACAACGGCCAACCCGTAAAAGGGCACTGAATTGATGAATTGTTTAAACTTCGATTTGATATCTTCAATGCCGGTGTAATAGTCCAGATGTTCAAGATCAATGTTGGTGACAGCCGCAATGGCCGGGGTGTATTTAAGGAATGACCCATCACTCTCATCTGCCTCGGCAACGATGTAGTCCCCTTTGCCCTGCAGGGCATTGGTGTTGAGATGTTTTAACAGCCCCCCAATGACCACCGTGGGGTCCAGACCTGCCCGGTCCAGAATATGGGCCACCATGGAGGTGGTGGACGTCTTGCCGTGGGCCCCGGAAATGGCAATGGCGTATTTGATGCGCATGAGCTCTGCCAGCATTTCAGCCCGGGGAATGATGGGGATTCCCTGTTCCCGGGCCGCTGTTACTTCGGGATTATCCTGAGAAATGGCCGTGGAGGTGACAATGACACTGGCCCCCTGGATTTGATCCTGGTGGTGCCCGGTGTGGATGGTGGCACCCAGTTTCTGTAAACGGCGGGTAATGTCAGAGGTATTCAGGTCGGACCCGGACACCCGGTACCCATGCCCCAGGAGAAGCTCTGCAATGCCGCTCATGCCGATGCCGCCAATGCCCACAAAATGAATATGATAGTTTTTCTGGTACATGAATCTTACCTGTTTTTTGAAATAAGGTGGATAATTTCCCGGGCCACGGTGTCCCGGGCAAGGGGCATGCCAAAGTTTTTTGCTTTTTGGGCCATTTTTTTCAGTTCTTCCGGCTTTTTTTTCAGTTGTTCAATGCACTCCCCAAGCTCTTTCCCGTTGAGTTCATGGTCCAGGATCATCATTGCCGCACCCTGCTGGGCCAGGGCCAGGGCATTGTAACGCTGGTGATCATCTGCAGCATGGGGGTAGGGCACCAGAATGGCAGCCTTGCCAAGGGCGGTGATTTCCGACAAGGTACCGGCCCCGGCCCGGCAGATGATGAGATCTGCCCTTTTCTGCAGCTCTGGCATATCATGGAAAAAGGCTCGGGCCGTTGCGTTGAAATGCATTTTGGTGTACCGATTGGCCACCCAATCCCGGTCATTCATGCCGGTTTGGTGAATAACGGTGTACGCGGATGGATTGTCGAGCAATTCCATGGCCACCACAACCGCTTTGTTAATACTGCTGGCCCCCTGGCTTCCTCCGGTGATAAGGAGGTTAAAGGTGTTTTGGGAAAAGGGATACCCCTCCATTCCATTGGATTGGGTGGCTTCCAGGGAACTTTCCTTTCGGATGGGGTTGCCCGTGTGGATGGTATCAGCCCCCAGGGGGAATCCTTTTGTCTTTTTAAAAGAGATGAAAATTTTATGAACAATCCGTGACAATATGCGGTTGGTGATGCCGGGGATGGCATTTTGTTCCTGGATGGCCGTTGTTTTTCCCAGAAGCCTGGCAGCCATGAGCACCGGACCTGATGAATATCCCCCCACCCCCAATACCAGATCCGGTTTAAAGGATGCAATGATCCGGGCTGCCTGGAAAATAGAAAAAGGAATCCGGGCTATGGCAGAGAGTTTCTGCCAGTGCCCTTTTCCTTTAATCCCCTTGGAGGAGATGGCCACATGGTTAAAACCATAGGTGGCAAGGGTCTGTTTCTCAAAGGGGGTGTTGGTGCCCACAAAGAGAATTTGAACCGTGCTTAGGGGATAGCTTTTAAATTTGTCCCCAAGAGCCTGGGCCGTGGCAATACCCGGGAAAAGATGGCCCCCAGTTTTACCCCCGGCAATGATGATTTTAAGAGATCTGGACAATGGCTTTCCTTTTAAGTGGAGCGGGTGATATCGGGGCTTGTTCTTGGGGGGGCGGCTGTTTCTCCTGCTGCTTCCCGGTGCCGGTTCTGCCAATGTTCATAAGAATACCCATGGCGGTCATGCTCACCACAAGGGAGGTGCCGCCATAGCTGATAAAGGGCAGGGTCAAACCCTTGGTGGGGAGCACGCCCAATGTGACTCCGGTGTTGATCATCACCTGGAGTCCCAGATGAATGGTAATCCCCACTGCCAGAAAACTGCCAAAAAGGGTATCTGCGGACCGGGCAATGGCAGCCCCCCGTCTTAGAATCAGGGTGAAGAGCACAAGAGTGGTCAACACCCCCACAAGGCCCAATTCTTCTCCGATGACGGAAAAAATAAAGTCAGTGTGGGGCTTGGGCAGGTAGTGGGCTGTCTGGAAGCCCAGGCCCAGGCCCTTGCCAAAAAGTCCTCCGGATCCAAAGGCCTTGAGGGAATGGGTCAGTTGGTAACCGGCGTTTAGAGGGTCCTGCCAGGGGTCCATAAAGGACCGTACCCGTTCCCATCGATAGGGCTCATTGTACACAAGAAAATAGAAAAGAGGGGCCCCAAGGGGGACAATGCTGAAAAGTTCCAGTATGGGCACACCGGCAATGAACATCATGGCCCATGTGATAAAACCGATGATGACAATGGACCCCAGATCTTTTTGAAATATCAGAAGAACCATTAACACTGCCAGGACAAGGACATGGGGGAAAAAACCGATGTAAAACGAGCGGATCTGCTCCTGCTTTGTGGAAAGGGAGTAGGCCAGATAGAGCACCAGACTCAGTTTGAGCAGTTCTGAAGGCTGAAAGGTTATTCCCTTTATGGTGATCCAGCGATAGGCCCCACCGGCATCGGCACCCAGGGAGGTCAACACCCCCCCCATTAGCACCAAGGCCAGCAGAAGGAGGGGATATGCAAGTTTTTTGAGGTATTGATGGGGAAACCAGGCCCCCAGGTACATGGTCACAAGCCCCAGGGCAAAAAATATGGCCTGACGTCGGGCATAGTACACCGATGTGCCGTGTTTCACCACACTGATGTCGGCGCTGGCACTGTAAACCATGGCAATACCAAGGCCTGTGATGATCATAACAGGGACCAAAATGGCAGTCTCCCGGGAAAACGGTGCAGTGATGTGGCTCTTTTTTATCATGGCATTGTCAGTTGTTTGATCTGATGTTTAAAATCATCTCCCCGGTGTCCATAGCTTGAATACATATCAAAACTTGCACAGGCCGGAGAGAGCATCACTGTATCCCCTTTTTTTGCCAGGGTACGGGCCAGGGTCACGGCGGATGCCATGGTGGTGACCCTGGTGATCTCACATGACCCCTCCAGGGCTTTTTTAATACTGTTTGAGGCCTCTCCCATGAGAATCAGATGTTTCACCCGGGATGTGATGGGGGCTTGCAAGGGCGAAAAATCGGTGTTCTTTTCTTTGCCTCCCATGATGAGGATGAGGTTGTTAAAGCAGGAGAGTGCTTTGATAACGGCATCGGGGTTGGTGGCCTTGGAGTCGTTGTAATAGGGGATCCCGTCCACATTCCCTGAAAATTCCATGCGGTGTGGCAACCCGGTGAATTGATACACTGTCCGTTCAATGTCCGCCATGGGGGTTCCCATGCTCAGGGCCGCTAAAGCGGATGCGGCAATGTTTTCCAGGTTGTGTTCTCCCTTGGGTCGAATGTTTGAAATGGTCAATCCCCCGGTGATTTCTTTTCCCCGGTTGTAAAAACAGATGATTTTTTCCTGGATGTGGGCACCGTTTTCTGGAGGTGTTTCATGGGCCAGGCGGATAAAAAATCGCTTTGCTTTAAGGGTTCCAATCTCTTTTTTAAAAGGGGACAGGCTGCTTCCCAGGATAGCCACGTCGTTTTTATCCTGGTGGGCAAACATACTCCATTTGGAAGCGGCATAGGCAGCCGGGCTATTGTAGCGATCCATGTGATCCGGTGTGATGTTCAAAAGAATGGCCACATGGGGTTTAAATGCCTTGGCTGTGTCCAGCTGAAAACTGCTCACCTCGGCCACCACTACCTTTGCCTGCTGCTCCCCTTCAAAATAGTGGGCCAGGGGGACCCCAATATTGCCACCGGTGAACACAGGGGCATGGCTGCATTTAAGTAAAAGGTCAATCAGGGTGGTCACCGTGGTTTTACCGTTGGTGCCTGTCACGGCCACCATGGGTACTTTAATGTGTTCTGCTGCTACATCCAATTCGCCCCTTATGGGAATTCCTTTCTGGGTCGCCCTTTTAAGATGGGGCATATTAAGGGGGATTCCCGGGCTTGCAATGATCATTTGTGCCCGGTCAAAGGTGGCGTCATTGTGATATCCAATTTCTGTGATGATGCCAAGTTTTTCAAGTTCCCGACCCTTTTCCATGAGGCTGGCATCGCTGTCCGTGACCCCCACGTTATTTCCCATTTTTTTTAAAAAACGGGCCATGGCAAGGCCAGACCTTCCCAGACCGACGATCAGGATGTATGGAGAATTAATGTGTATCATGAACAGTTCCTATCGTATTTTGTAAATATTCGGGTTGGTAATGTAAATGTTTGGCCAGTGCCCCATATTCGCCTATTTGGGACTGCGTAGCATATTAATGCTATGTGAGCAGGGGGACAGACTTAAAATCAAGATGGGGTGCTTGCCGATTGATAATGTAAATGTTTGGCCAGTGCCCCATATTCACCTATTTGGGACTGCGTAGCATACTGATGCTATGTGAGCAGGCCAAAATAGGCGAATATGGGGTGCTGGCCGAATATTTACCGTATTTTAAGACTGCTTAATGAAACAAGTGCCAGGGTGATGGCAATGATCCAGAATCGGACAATGACCTTGGATTCCGGCCATCCTTTTAATTCAAAATGGTGGTGCAGGGGGGCCATGCGGAATACCCGTTTGCCTTTGCTCATCTTGAAATAGCCCACCTGTATGATCACCGACAGGGCCTCAATGACAAACAAGCCCCCCACCAGTAAGAGGAGGATTTCCTGTTTGGTCATCAAGGCAATGGTTCCCAGAATGGCCCCCAATGGAATGGAACCCGAATCCCCCATGAAAACCTGGGCCGGATGGGCATTGAACCACAGAAAACCAAGACCTGCTCCGGCAAGGATGCCGCACACAATGGAAAGTTCTCCACAGGAGGCAATGGACTGCACCTGGAGGTACTGGGCAATTTTTACATGTCCTGCCACATAGGCCAGGAGCATGTAAGTCACCGCCGCAATGATGATGGGGCCAATGGCCAGTCCGTCCAGTCCGTCGGTGAGATTTACGGCATTTGAGGTGCCCACAATGATCAAGGTGGCAAAGGGAATATACCAGAGGCCAAGGTCTGGAGACAGTCCCTTGAAAAAGGGAATGGTCAGTTCTGTGCTGAAATCTGGGCAGTTGTAAATCAGCCAGGAGATCCCCAGGCCTGCCACCACCTGCAAGATAAATTTTCCCCGGGCCGTGAATCCCATGTTACGCTTTTTTACCTGCATGAGATAGTCATCAATGAATCCGATTAAGCCAAACAGCACAAGGCTCAGTATGGAGATGGAGATGTAGTGGTTGGA
>JASFYZ010000097.1:0-4449 GCA_045046665.1 Desulfobacterium sp. | reverse complement strand
GCATAAATTTAAAGATAAAGATAAAGAATGCCCAAAAATAAAAACCTGAAAAGAACAAGGCAAAAAATGTCAGACATCATCATCAATGCGCAAAACCTCAAAAAAACATATAAAACCGGAATGGTAGAAGTGAATGCCCTTAATGGGGTTGATTTTCAAATCAAGCGGGGTGAATTTACGGCGGTTGCAGGCCCTTCCGGGTCCGGCAAGACCACCCTTTTGAACCTGATCAGTGGGCTGGATACCCCCACTTCGGGAAAGGTGCAGTTAAATCAAAAAGAGATCAGCAGTATGAGCGGGGCCGAACTGGGGGATTTCCGGCGGGATCACATCGGTTTTATCTTCCAGTCCTACAACCTGATCCCCGTTTTAACAGTGACAGAGAACATTGAATATATAATGCTGCTCCAGGGCGTAAAGAAACATGAACGCCACCGCCGGGTAAGCAAAATACTCACCGAGGTAGGGCTTGATGGCATGGAAAATCGAAAACCCATAGAACTTTCCGGTGGCCAGCAGCAGCGGGTGGCCATTGCCCGGGCCATTGTCAGCAGACCGGATATTATTTTGGCCGATGAACCCACGGCCAATCTGGATTCAAAAACAGGCAGTGAACTTTTAGAGATTATGCAGACACTGAACCAGAAATGGGGAATCACCTTTGTTTTTTCCACCCATGATCATATGATTATGGCCCATGCCAAACGGCTGGTGTGGATACATGATGGACTGATTCAAGCGGATGAGGTTCGGGAATAGGCATGCCAGGGACAATGAAAAGATGTCAACGCGGCCTGATCGTGTTTGTGCTGCTTGTTTGTCCATGCACCATGGTTCATGCCGATGCCCCCCCGGTGTCTCTCACCGGTTATCTCAAATCTACCATAATGATACAGGGCTTTGCATCAAACACGGCTCAGCCCCCCCTGGAGGATGACAAGGCATATACCATGCTTCAGAGTCAATTAAGGCTGCGGCTATTCTATGAACCCTCTGATATTTTTTCCTTTGAAACCGCCTATGCCATCTCACCCACGGTGGCCATTCCTTCCCTCATTGCCTCTCAGGGCTTTATCAATCCCAAGGAAAACACCTACCGTCTTTATGATCTTGACGATAAACTCAGGGATAACAGCCACAGGGATCTGTCGGTGTTCCAAAATCTGGATCGGTTTAACCTCAATTTTTCATTTTCATCTGCCGATTTGCATTTAGGCCGCCAGGCCATTACCTTTGGCAACGGTAAGTTTATTAATCCCACAGATATCTTTTCGCCCTTTCTTTTCCAGGATCTCAACAAAGAAAATAAGACAGGTGTGGATGCCCTGCGATTAACACTGCCCACCGGTGATCTCAGTGAAATTGACCTGGGATTGGTCATGGGAAAAGACGGCAAAATGGAGAATAACGCCATTTTTCTGCGTACACGTCTCTATCTTTACAATACCGATATTTCCCTCATGGCTATGGATTTTAAAAACAACCTGATGCTGGCATTTGACATGACCCGATCCATATCAGAGGCTGGATTCTGGCTGGAGGCGGCCCAGGTATTTGCCAGCCAGTTTAATGGTCATATTAAAGAGGAGGACTACTTCCGCCTGGTCAGTGGTGTTGATTTCAGCTTTTCTGATAACACATATATATTTATGGAATATCATTACAACTCAGCTGGAACACAGACAAAGGGAAAATATATCAGCAACACCATCCGCACCATAAATCCAATTACCGGCAACACTACATTAAAAACAGCATATGCCCACGGAGGAACCTACTTAATGGGGAGGCATTATCTCATTCCCGGGGTGACATATGAATTTACCCCGCTCTTTTCCGGTACCATGCACAGCCTGATAAACCTCACAGATCTCTCCACTTACATGGGAATCAGTGTGGAGTACAGTTTAAAGCAAAATATTTTCCTGGAAGCAGGAAGTTTTATGGCCCTGGGAAAGAGCGCTGACATGCAGGGGGCCGCATTAACACCGAATTCAGAATTCGGTCTTTACTCAAAAATGATTTACACTGGCATTCGTTTCTATTTCTGACCGAGCATTCCGTTCTGTCGGACCCACTCCGAACTTGAGTCTTCTCCAGCCATTCTATATCAGCGGCAGGAAAAACAGATGAACCATCAAAATGATAGACATTGCCTATGACCTTGTAAAGAAGAATAGAAATTCGGTATTTGACCTCACCTTTGATTCCTTATAAAAGTTAAAATTTATATTCATACCATAATCAAACCATCATTCTTTTTAAAGGAGTCCGTTCATGTTACGACGTTTACTATTGATTGCACTATTGGTCCTCTTGATGTACGCGCCTGCAGCAATTGCGGCAGATGTCGAAGCAAAAACTGGAACCGGAATGCATATCTGGTTTGACACGGGGGGCGGATTTGTTGATGCCAACAACCTGTCGCTCATTGCACCCCTGGCCAAAAAAGGACTTCGATAAGTACCCACGCATATATTTTTCAGCATTCCATGGATATATATCTTTGATATCTCTGGATTTTATCTTAAGAAATATATGCTCGGGTACTTAGCCCTATACATTATGACTCCCCTTATTACACTTTCTCAAATTACCAAGTCCTATGGCCATGTCTCCGCCTTAGAGGGCATTGACATGACACTCCATAAAAACGAAATTCTCGGCATCATTGGCGACAATGGTGCCGGGAAATCCACCTTAATCAAAATCCTTTCCGGGGTTGAAAAATTTGATTCCAGCCAGATGTTTTTCTCAGGCAAACCGATCTCCTCCCACACCTTTTCCGTTATTTTTATCTCCCACAATCTGCACCATGTCCATGAGGTGGCAGATCGATTCCTGTTTATCCAACACGGTAAGGTGATGTCTGAGGTGCATCGAAAAGATGCCTCACCAGAGATTCTTATCGAAACATTGATGAAGTGTTCCTGAGATGCCACCTCTACCCGATTTCATAAAATTCAACGGCCTTTTAGTGGTGGGCTTCGGGGTGCCGTCCATCATTGCAACCATCGGCACCCAATTTTTCTGGCGGGGGCCCACCCAGGGAGAAGGGTACATGCTGCTTGTTTTTGCAGCGGTATTTGTGGGGGGCACCTCTGTTTTTGGTGGAAAAGGAACCATTTACGGCACACTCATCGGTGCTGTCATCATCGGCATGATAGAGGCTGGCATCATCAGCTGTGGACTGTCCGGACTCTGGACCCGCATGGTCTATGGCATCGTCATCATGGTTTCCGTTTCCAGCCACGCCGCTTTAACAAAATATTCAAAAGGATCAACATGAAAATCACACACCCGGAAATCCTTGAAGCCATCAAACCCTTTGGTCGACTGTCTGAACTCTGCCTGGCATCTCTTGTAGAAGCACCGGAGCAGGGGATAAAAGTGGCGGGCATATATTGCACGTTTGCACCGGAAGAAATCGTTCGAGCAGCCGGTATGATCCCCGTCTCTTTGTGCGGGAAAGATGAAAGACCTATTTCAGCGGCAGAAAAAGATCTGCCAGCGGCTCTCTGCCCCTTGATCAAATCCAGCTATGGCTTTGCCATTACCGACACCTGTCCCTATTTTCATGCAGCGGACATCATTATTGGTGAAACCACCTGTGACGGTAAGAAAAAGATGTTTGAATTCATGGGCAGGATCAAACCGGTTCATGTGATGCAGCTGCCCTATGCTGCAGATAATACGTCGGCAAAAGTTTTTTGGCGGGCCGAGGTTAAACGGTTAAAAATCTTTATAGAGGCCCAGACGGGAAACCGTATCACCAATGCGGCCCTTGCAGAGCAGATTGATCTGATTAATCTGCGTAACGAAAAACTCATGGCCGTGTCAAATTCAATGACATCCGCCACCCCGCCCATGACGGGCAGAGAACTTCTAATGATCATGGAATCACGAAATGTGGCCACGGATATTAAAGAATACAACCAGCTGCTTGATAAACTGCTGGAAACCATTTCGGGACTTGAGCCTGAACGGCCATTAAAAAAATCCGGCCCACGAATTCTCATCACCGGTTGCCCCATGGGTTCAGGTTCAGACAAGGTGCTGAAAATCACAGAAGAGCTGGGAGCAATTGTTGTTGTCCAGGAGCATTGCAGCAGCCTGAAAAGCATCTTTCGCCACACCGAAAAAAAAGACCATTTGGTGGATGGTCTGGCAGATCACTACCTTGAAACCCCCTGCGCCTGCATGAGTCCCAACACCAGACGACTGGAGTATCTACTTGCCTTAATTGATCAATTTCATGTGGATGGGGTGATTGATGCAACGCTGGAGAACTGCCAGCCGTATACGGTGGAACATGTTACCGTGGAGAGAGAAATCGAAGCCCGGGCAGGGATTCCGGTGCTTCACATCAACACCGGATATTCGCCATCGGACACGGAGCAGATCCGCGTGAGAGTGGAAGCCTTTCTGGAGATGCTGTAAAAGGGTGAA
>JASFYZ010000096.1:0-15608 GCA_045046665.1 Desulfobacterium sp. | reverse complement strand
TTTTTTATATTTACTTTTTTTGGCGGCTTTTATTTTACAAAGTCTGCTGATGGGGAGTATACGTAAAATATCGGAAGATATAATGTGAATACAAACCATGGGCGGACTGAGAATTCAGTGAATCCATGGTTTTTTTTATTTTAGGGCTGTGGGTTTATACCTTCAGCCCTTTTTTAGGCGTGCTTGGGGTGGTGTGGCTTCTGTTTTTCCTGGATCTGAATGTGGATGGATGTGCATTGTCCGTCAAGCCAGCCTGCTTTAAATGGGCCTGATTTCAGTTGCTGTCCCAGTTTTTTGGTTTTACTTCACATTTTAGTGTCCTTTTGTAACTCTTTAACGGCTTTTTATGCGGATGCCCTGAACATTGGGGGTGTCAATTTTAAAAGTGTGAACGGTCTAATGAAGATGGTCGTATTTTTAGTAGATACTTAAATTAAGGAGATTGTTCAAATGTTGTTGCGAAAAACCACAATCGTTGTTCTGGTGATCTTACTTTGTCTCTCCCCGGCAATACTGCTGGCCAAGTCCGTGTATAAGGTGGGGGGGATATTTTCCTCAACGGGAAGGGCCTCCTTTTTGGGGGATCCGGAAAAGAAGACCATGGAGATGATGGTTGAGAAAATCAATGCCGCCGGTGGCATTGACGGTCACATGCTGGAAGCGGTGATCTATGATTCCGAAGGAGATCCTTCCAAGGCCGTAAGTGCCGTGAATAAACTGATCCACAAGGATAAGGTCCTTGCCATCATTGGACCTTCTACCACCCCCACTACCCTGGCCATTGTAAATTTTGTGGAGCGTGCCCAGCTACCCCTCATCAGCTGTGCTGCCGGTGTAAAAATAACCTCCCCGGTGAAATCCTGGGTCTTTAAAACGGCCCAGAGCGATCTTCTGGCCGTGGCGGCGGTGTATAAACATATTCAGTCCCAGGGCATTAAAAAAATCGGCATTATCACCGTGTCCAACTCTTTTGGTGAGAGTGGTAAAGCCCAACTGCTGGACCAGGCCGCGGATTTTGGAATTGAGGTGGTGCAGGCGGAAAGCTTTGGCGCCAAAGACACTGATACCACGGTCCAGTTGACCAAAATTAAGTCTGCCGCCCCCGAGGCCATTGTGTGCTGGGGTACTAATCCCGGACCCGCTGTGGTGGCGAAAAATGTCAAACAGCTAAAACTTAATATGCCCCTTTACCAAAGCCATGGCGTGGCCTCCCCCAAATTCATTGAACTTGCCGGTGAGGCAGCCGAAGGCATTATGCTTCCCACGGGGAAAATTCTTGTCACTGGGCTTCTGGCAGACGACGATGTCCAGAAAAAAATTCTGGAAGAGTATCAGGCTGATTATTATGCCAAATATAAGGGCAATGTCTCTGGATTTGGTGGATATGCCTTTGATGCGGTTAACCTCCTTGCTAAGGCCTTAAAGGGCAGTGGTGGCGATAAGAATAAAATTCGTCAGGCCCTGGAATCCATGAAAAATCATGTGGGTGCCACGGGTGAATTTAATTTTTCTGCCCAGGATCATAACGGGCTTTCTCCCAATGCCTTTGTCATGGTGGAGATCAAGGGCGGCACCTGGAAGTTGATTAAGTAAGAACCCTTATATAATAACTGCCACGGGCGGACCGATGTTTTGACCTTGGTCCGCCCATAAGAAAGCTTGGAAAACCCGTGGCGTTGGCTGTAGCTTTTTATCAAAAAAACAGGAAGATCCATGCAGGAAATCATTCAGTATCTTTTTTCAGGTATTACTACCGGAGCCATCTATGCCGTGATTGCAGTGGGAATCTCCATGCTCTACAGCTCCACGGAGCTGATCAATTTTGCCCATGGTGAATTTGTCATGGTGGGTGCCATGGCCATTGTTACCCTGTGGGTTCACATGGCCTTGCCCCTTCCCGTGGCCTTTGTGGGGGCGGTGGCTCTGGGGTGCTGCATGGGGCTTTTGTTTGAGCGTTTTGCCATCCGCACCGCCAAAAACCCCCAGCCCATTGTGTTGGTGATCATCACCGTGGGCGCTTCCATTTTTTTGAGGGGGGTGGCCATGATCGTATGGGGTAAAGACCCCTTTAGTGTGCCCCCCTTTTCCAGCCACGAATCCATTGAAATCGCAGGGGCCGCCCTGCTTCCCCAGAGTATCTGGATTGTGGGGGCTGCGGTTTTGCTTGCCGGAGGCATCCATTTTTTCCTTAAAAAAACCCTGACAGGCAAGGCCATGGTGGCCTGTGCCGTCAATAAGAAGGCTGCCTGGCTCACGGGAATTCCATCCGAAAAAATGGGGGTACTGGCCTTTGCCATCAGCACGGGAAGTGGTGCCGTAGCTGGTGTATTCATCGCGCCCATCACCATGAGCAGTTACGACATGGGGACCATGCTGGGCCTTAAGGGGTTTTGTGCGGCCATGATCGGCGGGCTTGGCAGTTTATGGGGGGCCTTTGCCGGTGGTATTTTGTTGGGGGTTCTGGAATCTCTGGGAGCGGGATTGATCTCCTCGGGATTAAAGGATGCCATCGCCTTTATTCTGCTGTTGTTAATTCTTTACATCTGTCCCGGGGGACTGTTTTCGGCAAAAGAGGCAAAACGGTTTTAAATTATGGATGACAATAAAAAAAAGAACTTGGTGGCAAATACGATTTTCCTTTTGATCATCCTGGGGTGCGGGGTGGTGGTGGAAAATACCTATTACTTTCAGATTTTGACCTTCATCGGTATTAATACGCTGTTGGCATTGGGTTTGAACATGCTCATGGGATATGCAGGGCAGGTGTCCCTGGGGCATGCGGCCTTTTACGGTATCGGCGCTTACACCACAGCCATTCTTTCTGGAACATATGGGATTTCTCCCTGGGTGGCCCTGGTGTGTGCCGTGGCCTGTGCCGTGTTCATCGCCTTTGTGGTGGGCCTGCCCACCTTGAAACTGTCAGGCTATTATCTGGGTATGGGTACATTGGGATTTGGCATGATTGTCAATATCCTGTTCCGGGAGTGGCGCACTGTCACCGGTGGTTCTTCTGGCTTTGTGGGTATCCCCATGCTGGAATTGGGCTCCATCTCTTTTATGTCGGGCAGGAACTATTTTTTTCTGGTGTGGATGGTGGTGCTGGTGGCCATTATTTTGTGCCAGCGAATTCTTTCCTCCCGCATGGGAAGGGCCCTGCGATCCATCCATGATGGGGAAAATGCCTCCCTTGCCGTGGGGGTGAATACCCATTTTCTAAAGTTGCAAATTTTCATGTTCAGTGCCGCCCTGGGTGCAGTTGCAGGTTTTTTGTATGCCCATTTTGTCATGTTCATCAGCCCGGAATCCTTTGGCTTCATGGTATCGGTGAAGATGGTCACCATGGTGGTCATCGGTGGCATGGCAAGTGTCTGGGGAGCGCTTCTGGGAGCCTCCCTTCTGACCCTTCTTCCCGAGGTTCTCCACGGTTTTGCCGAGTATGAAATGATTATTTTCGGGTTGATTCTCATGGTGGTCATGATTTTCATGCCCCAGGGACTTACCCGGGGGCTGCTGGACATATATGAGCGTTCAAGAAAAAAGAGGTGAATATTCGACCCGCACCCCATCTTCACCTGTTTTGGCCTGCTCACATATTATTAGTATGCTACACAGTCCCAAATAGGCGAATATGGGGCACTGGCCAAACATTTACATTACCAATCCGAATATTTACAAAAAGAGATAATTGACATGGAAACAGATATGATAGAAGTGCCTGCCCAGGGGAATTTAAGCCTGCCCGGTGATGATTTTTCTGTGGATAAATCCCATGCCCATGATATGTTAAAGGTGCGTTCTCTAACCAAGATGTTTGGCGGCGTGATGGCCCAGAACAATATCTCCTTTTCCATTGAACCGGGTATTGTGTGCGGTCTCATCGGACCCAATGGTGCGGGAAAAACTACTTTATTCAATATGATCACCGGCATTTACAAGCCTGACTATGGTGAAGTGCTGTTCAATGGAAAACCCACTCGTAAAATGGCCGTACACCAATTAGTCAGGGCAGGCATTGCCCGTACTTTTCAGCATGTGGAGCTGTTTGGTTCCATGACCTTGCTGGAAAATGTGCTGGTGGGTATGCATGTGAGAACAAAGAGTGGATTCTGGGGGGCGGTTACCCGTCTGCCATGGGTCATGAAAGAAGAACGCCAGGCCCGGGAAAAGGCCCTTGAGTTACTCGAATTTACCGGATTGGGTGATTATGCCCATCGACCGGCCGGGGATCTTCCCGTGGGACGTCAAAAAATGGCAGAAATTGCAAGGGCACTGGCCTCAGATCCTAAACTGTTGCTGTTGGATGAGCCAGCTGCCGGGTTGAACGCTGTGGAAACCGAGGCCCTGGGCCGACTGATTCAACGGGTGAAAAAAAGAGAGGTCACCATGATGTTGGTGGAGCATGACATGAGTCTTGCCATGGGGATTTCCGATAAAGTCATTGTCCTTGACCGGGGGAAAAAATTGGCAGAAGGCACCCCCCGGGAGGTACAAAATAATCAGGCTGTGATGGAGGCTTATCTGGGGCAAGGATAAGGGTGGGCAAGGGTATCCATCATTAAATTGCACATTCGTTTGTGTGGTTTGATCCCTATCACTACATGTAATGTTAGTTGCTTACAAAAACAAAACTCAACAAACGCCAGATTCTGGTTACGGAAATTATGCTGAGAATAAAAAATTTAAAATGCAGCTACGGCAGTATCGTGGCCGTACATGGGGTCAGCCTTTCAGTTAAAGAGGGGGAGTTGATCTCCATCATCGGTGCCAATGGCGCAGGTAAAAGCACATTGCTGCTGGCCATTTGTGGTCTTTTAACAACCTGGGAAGGGGAAATTATTTTCCAGGACAGGGACCTTAAGGGCATGTCCCCCCCGGCCATTGTCCAGGCCGGTATCAGCATGGTTCCCGAAGGACGGCAGATTTTTTCCCCTTTAAGTGTCATGGATAACCTTAAAATGGGGGCTTACACCATGTACAGAAAAGGGTTGAAAGATCAGGTAAAAGAAGATCTTAACATGGTCATGGAGATGTTTCCCATCCTCCGGGAACGGGAAGATCAGCTGGCAGGGACCTTATCCGGCGGAGAACAGCAGATGCTGGCCATTGGCAGGGCTTTGATGGCAAGGCCTCGTCTCCTGGTGTTGGATGAACCCTCCATGGGGCTGGCCCCCAAGATTGTGGAGATGATTTTCGGGGTCATTACAACATTGCAAAGCCAGGGGGTTACCATTCTTCTTGTGGAGCAGAATGCCCGGGCTGCCTTGAAAATTTCCCATCGCGGGTATGTGCTGGAGACCGGCAAAATGGTGCTCCAAGGAAGTGCCGACGAGCTTTTGGTGGATGATGATGTCAAACGGGCCTATCTTGGCCGGGATTATGGTGATTTCTATGATGGGAGGGATGCGTAATGCTGGATGTAACTGTTGAAGAAAAAGAACAGCTCAAACTGGAACGATTGCAAAGCACCTTGAACCGGGCGTGTAAGAATGTTCCCTTTCATCGTAACCGGTTCCTGGAATGCAATCTTCTTCCCGAAGATATTGTCTCTTTAAATGATCTTGTAAAATTACCTTTCATGGATCGAACCCATTTGGGAACCCACTACCCCTATGGATTATTTGCCGTACCCCTGAGGGACATTGTGCGTATTCACACGGCCCCGGGCACCGGTGCCAGCCCTTCCATCAGCGGGTATACCCGAACAGATCTTTTGATCTGGAAAAAACTGGTGGCCAGAAGTTTTGAAGCCGCCGGGGTTACCAGTCTGGATATCATCCAGATCCACCTGCCCCCGGGGCTTGCCAACTGGGGCCGGGACTACAAAGACGGCGGCGAGGCCATGGGGGCTGGGGTGATTCCCAACTCCCCCCTTTCCCTGAACAAAACCCTTATGGTGCTCAGAGATTATAAAACCACCACCCTTGTCACCACCCCGGCCTTTGCCCAGCAGCTCATGGATCACATGTTTGACCAGGAACGCAACCCCAATGAACTGAATTTGAAACGCCTGATTCTGGTGGGGGAACCTGTGGAAGGAAAAATGGTCACGGATCTGGAGGAAAGGCTCCATGTGGATGTGTGGCTTAACTATGGCCTGAGCGAAATCCCGGGGCCAGCCATTGCCCATGAATGCCGCAGCCATTGTGATACTGATTCCTGTGGCAGCCATTGCGGATTGCACATCAATGATGATCATATTTTACCCGAAATTATTGATCCTGCCACGGGCACGCCTGTTCCCATGGGGGAAAAGGGAGAGCTGGTATTGACAACCCTGTCGGCCAGGGCCTTTCCCTTGATCCGTTTTCGTACGGGTGACATGGCCCGGTTTGTGGCCGAACCCTGTGGGTGCACCTCTCCTTTGATGAAGCTGGAGTGGTTAAAGGAGCGGACCGATAATATGATCATTATCTCCGGGATAAAAGTCTCCCTGGATCAGGTAACAACCTATCTTCAACAGGCTTTGGCGGTGCCGTGCCCCGACTGTAGTGTCGCGCGTATTCGTCAGGGTGGAACCGAAATCATGGAGATTTCCCTGGTTATGGATGATGTCCTTTTTTCCGATGAGATCAAAGAATTAGAAACATTAATGGCTCGCACAGAAGATGCCCTGGCAGAGCAGGTGGGAGTACCCATTAAGATTCGTCTGGTTCAGAAACGCGTTTGATAGGAGTGCATTCCCATTTTCCCGGCATCATCATAGCATTCTATAGATCTGATTGTCAGACACACGGGGTCAGGCTTTTGTTATTGGCGTTATCGACCACAACCTGTGCAAATTCCAAAATTACCGATAATGCCAATAACGCAAGCCTGAGCCCCATCGCTAATGAAGCCTCCGACCGGAAAAATGGAAATGCGCCCTTTGATGGAATCCAGAAAGTCCCCCTCCCATTTTTTTAGACTTACAATGACTTGATACTGTCCACTATAAAGGGGGTGCACCGGACGGCCACGCTCTGTTTTTTTATCCAGATGCGGGCCATTGAAATGGATTCCCCATCAATATTGGTAATATTGGCAAGCTCTTCGGCAAAGGCAACATCCTTGATATTAAACTCATAATAAAAGGTGTTGGGAGTAAAGGGATCGGTGATGAGAATTACCTTTGCCTTATTGGTGGGATGTTTTTTGGGAGAACCTGAAAAAGGGATGTGGTTGTGCTTATCCACATTTTGGGGTTTCTGGTAGGTTTGAATTTCGAATTTCTCTTTTAAGTCAACAAGATTAGCAATGGCCATGATATTCCTCCTCAAATCAAATCTGAAAATTAAGAATTAAAAAAACAGGTAATTGTCTCCATTGCCCTGGCATTGTCCACGGCCCATGTCATGCAAAGTGATCGGGATCGGTGCCTTGATGCTGGCATGAACGACCATGTTACCAAGCCGGTTAATCCTAAAATCTTGGCTGAAATTTTGGAAAAATGGTTGAGTTAATTGTTGCCCGTGGAGCCAAAGCCCCCCTCTCCCCGTGCGGTGTCTGACAGTTCTTCGGATACCACCACATGGGGCCGCAATACCGGCATAATAATCATTTGGGCAATTTTCATCCCTGCGGTGATGTGAAATGTTTTTTTAGAATGATTTATCAAAATGACACCGATTTCGCCTCTATACCCCTGATCAATGGTGCCGGGGGGGTTCAAGACCGTGATGCCGTTTTTGTATGCCAGCCCGCTGCGGGGGCGAACCTGGGCCTCGGTGTTGTTGGGCAGTTCAATTTTTATTCCGGTTTTAACCAGTTTGAATTCCCCCGGCTCCAGGGTCAAAATATCAACGGAAAAAAGATCCAGTCCGGAATCATCTTCATGGGCGTACCGGGGAATGATGGCATCTTTTCTGGTTCTGGTAATTTTCAGTATTGGATTGTTCATATAAATGCTCCAGGAAAATTTCCCTCGCTGGGAGGAGTAATTTGAACAGATATGCTTCGTGTTGGGCATATTTGCTCAAATAATACTTGTGATTTTTTCTCAATGATTCAATTTCTTTTGACCTGAGCGGTTAGAACTTATAGTGGGGGAGGGGCCAGGCTCGTCAAGCTCGACTCGTGGACATTATTTCCGGGAGCAGGCTTACATGGCTTGGACGAATAACGCCCATAAGCAAGCCTGACCCCGTTTTGCGATCATCGAGTTTCAGGTAATGGGCTATCGAATAAAATTGGTCATGATTTTGGCCGGTGCCGCCGGTGCTGGGATCTCTTTCTTTCCCAATTCCATTATCTTCATTAACCAGGCCATGTTTTGACCCAGCACTTCCATGATCTGTTTGCCCTCTCCATCCTGCTCCATTTCACCGGGGTTCATTCCATGGGCTACATTCCAATAATTGGAATTTGGCATCATCATTTCAGAATAACTAATATAATGATTGAGTTCATCCATGGTGGGAATGCCACCGGATCGACGCACCGCAACCACGGATGCACCGACCTTGTGGCGGTACAGACTGTTGTTGGTGGTGGCCACAAAAAAAGCCCGGTCCAGAAAGGATTTCATGGTGCCTGCCACACCGGAAAAATGTACTGGAGATCCCAGCAGGATACCATCTGCATTTATTATTTTCTGGATCCATTCATTGACGGGATCATCCTCAATAACGCATCTCTGGTTCTGTTTTTTTGCGCAGGTAAAACAGGCCAGACATCCTCGAATTTTTTCCTTTCCCACATGGATAAGTTCCGTTTCTATCCCCTGTTTTTCAATTTCTCCCAATACGGTGTTAAGACACCCTGCCGTATTTCCCTTTTTCCGTGGACTGCCGTTAAAAGCAACGACTTTCATAACACTCTCCCTGAGTTTTTTGGGGGCTTGATCACATCTTTTGCCATGGGCCACAATGGGTGGGCCAATGGGTTCAGGCTAAAGTTATGATCAAACCCTTTTTTTGTTTTGTTGTCCAAAGGTTACGATTGGACACACCAATGGTCAACCCCAAAATCAGGCCCATTAACACTACAGCGACATTTAGGTATTTAAATAAGAAACGCGTGCCATTTTGCTTATGATTCATGCTGATTTAACCCATGAAAATCAATTGTCATAAGGGTTTCAAGTTAAAGTGTCGCTGTAGTGTTAAGGAATGAGTTTTAAATAAATTGCCCATTTGTGCGCTTAGGGGACAGTCCCCACCTGAAATGGAAAAATTATTTCGGACTCATTCCTAAGTTTCCTGTTAATGATCCTGGTGCCCGGGGCATTTTGACATCATCCCTTTGAATAAAGGACAATAATCACTCCAGGTGCCCCGGTCAACCCGGGATGGTTTGGGCAGTTTCATCCCTGGATTCATGGTTTTGAGAGGCCATGTCTATTTATCTGATCCTTCCCCAGAATGGCCGATGTTATGATCAATCCCGTATTTTGGACATTTATTGAAGGTGAAATCCCTTGATATGCTCAATCAGATGTTGAAATTTTGCCAGGATCAGATTGCGACGCTTAAGGTAAATATTGATGTGATCATTTAAGATATCCATTTCTGGAAATAACTCCACAAGGCTTCCCTCTTTCAGCTCCCGCAGCACCGTATACCGGGGAACAAATCCCACCCCCATGTTGCTCAGGGTCGCGTTGATCATTCCCCGGACATGGTTGATTCGGGTGACCCTGTCAAAAATTACCTGTTGATCCAGGGGAAGCGCATGGATAAAATTACCCCACCAGGCAAGTTCCAGATCCTGGGAAAAAATATTACAATGGGCCAGATCCCCTGGCGTGGTGATGTGGTGCCTGTTAATATACCGGGGAGAGGCAATCACCGCATACTCCTCCCGGAATAAAACGATGGTTTCAAGGTCTGGTCGAACATGGGGCTTGCAGTCAATGATCAGATCCAGCTCATCATCCAGAAGGGGTTGAATCAGGGTGTGGCTCAAGGTAAAATCAACGTGGATATCAGGATGGATTTCAAAAAATTTTTCCATATCTTTGAGCACCACACTCACCCCGAATTCCACTGTGGAGCCCATGCGGATCAGTTCTGGATGTTTGCTTGTTTTCATCAACAGATCCTGGGTTTTTTCCACCTCAGAGAAAATCTTCTGACAGCTTTTGAATAAAAGTTTTCCTTCACTTGTCAGGGCAAAGGCTTTTCGTTTTTTTTCCACCAGAATGAGGTTCAGGCTCTCCTCCAGAGTTTTGATGGCATGGCTCACGGCGGACTGGGTTACAAAGCGCTTTTGTGCACATTTGGAATAACTTTTCACTTGAGCCAGTATAAAAAAGGTGTTCAATTTATTTAAATCCATGTCACATTTTCCCCACTGACGGATAAAAAACGATTGCACATATTGGCATCCTTCATATGACCCCAAAAGTACTTTACAGTCTTTTGGGAAAAAGCCCCTGCAAATGGGGATTGCTCTAAAAAAGTGTAAAGAACTTTTGAAGGATGCCCACATATTAATATAATTCATTTCTTATATGAATATTATGAATTTTACTTGTATGTTTTTTATGGATATAAGTAAACCATCAACCGTAAATATTCGGGTTGGTAATGTAAATGTTTGGCCAGTGCCCCCTATTCGCCTATTTGGGACTGCGTAGCATACTAATGCTATGTGAGCAGGCCAAGATAGGTGAATATGGGGTGCTGGCCGAATATTTACCATCAACCAAACCCAAGGAGGGTCTCATGTCCAACGCCATTTACCAGATCGCACAACCAGAAACTGCAAAAATGCTTTCCTATCTACCTGGAAGCGACGAAAAAAAGCGACTTAAAGAACGCATTGCTCAAATGAAGTCGGCTCCCATTGAAATTCCGCTGATCATCAATGGCAAAGAGGTCAGAACGGGGCGCACCGGAACATGTATTATTCCCCACAACCACTCCCACGTGCTGGCCACCTATCACATGGCCGGTCCCGAAGAGATGGAAATGGCCATTGAGGCGGCCCTTGAAGCCAAGAAAACATGGGAATCCACCCCCTGGGAACATCGTCTGGCTGTTTTTCTAAAGGCCGCAGAACTCATTGACGGTCCCTGGCGGGAGACCCTCAATGCCGCCACCATGCTGGGCCAGGGCAAAAGCGTTTACGAATCAGATGCAGAGGCCTCATGTGAACTCATGGATTTTTTCCGGTTTGGCAGTTATTTTGTAAAACAGATCATAGAAGAGCAGCCCAAGGCGGTGCAGGGAGTCTTCAATCGCATGGAGTATCGTCCCCTGGAGGGATTTGTCCTTGCCGTCACCCCCTTTAATTTCACTGCCATTGGGGGGAATCTGCCATCGGCTCCGGCCATGTCTGGAAACACCGCCATCTGGAAACCGGCCTCCACGGCTGTTTTTTCCAATTACTATGTCATGAAACTGTTGATGGAAGCCGGATTACCAGATGGAGTGATTAACTTTATTCCTGGCCCTGGCAGCGTCATCGGCCCCATTGCCATGGATCATCCCATGCTTGCTGGCATCCATTTTACGGGTTCCACAGCCACCTTTAATAACATGTGGCGCACGGTGGCCGGGAATATGGAAAAATATCGCAGCTATCCCAGAATTGTTGGGGAAACCGGGGGAAAAGATTTTCTCTTTGCCCATGCTTCGGCAGATGTTGATGCGGTGGTACATGCTATTATTGGTGGATCTTTCTCCTACCAGGGCCAGAAATGTTCAGCCACTTCCAGGGTATACATTCCCCAAAGCATCTGGGAAGATGTAAAAAAGGGATTGATTGAAGAGACAAAAGATCTCAAACCCGGAAATGTGGAGGATTTTACCAACTACATGGGTGCCGTCATTGATCAGGAATCTTTTGATAACATCAAATCCTACCTTGATGTGGCTGAAAAATCGCCGGAAGCCGAAATTATCATTGGGGGAAAGTGCAACGATAAAATTGGTTATTTTGTGGACCCCACGGTGATTGTCACCACCAATCCCCACTTTAAAACCATGGAAGAAGAGATTTTTGGTCCGGTGGTGACCATCTACGTATATGCCGACGAAAACTTTGAATCGGCCCTGGACCTGTGCGAATCCACCTCCCCCTATGCCCTCACCGGTTCCATTTTTGCCCGGGATCGTTTGGTGATTACGGCCATGGAAAAACGATTGACCTATGCTGCTGGCAATTTTTATATTAATGATAAAACAACAGGGGCCTATGTGGGGCTCCAGCCCTTTGGCGGTTCCAGGGCCTCGGGAACCAATGAAAAGGTGGGAAGCAAACACAATACGTCCCGGTGGATGATCCCCCGAAGCATTAAAGAGAATTATAATCCTGCCAAGGATTACAGACTTCCCCTGATGCAGGAATCCTGAAGCCGAAACAGCCCCCTTGCGGGGACATGTAGATCATGCGGGAATGAAGAGTGTAAAGGCCGTACCCCGGCCTTTTTCACTGCTTACGCTCACCTTGCCATTGTGGTATTGAACAATGTGCTTGACAATGGCAAGCCCTAAGCCCGTACCCCCTTCATTGCGGGTTCTTGCCTTATCCACCCGGTAAAACCGGTTAAAAATTTTGGGAAGATGGGCCGAATCAATGCCATGGCCATTGTCTTTAATTACAATTTTCATACCTTGGTCTTTTTTAATGACATCTATGTTTATATTTGTTTCGTGGGGTGTGTATTTAACGGCATTATCCAGAAGATTTAAAACGGCCTGTTCCATGAGAAGGGGATCCATCGGAGCGGAAAAATCTTCTGGGCAGTTAACGGTTATGGTCATTTTTTTTTCTTCTGCCTGGGCATGACAGGTATGCACAGCGCCCTGTATCAATGTGGCAATGTCCTGATATTCAAATTCTACATCTGTTCCCTGAAGCCGTTCAATCCGAGATAATGCCAGAAGATCATTGATAAGCGCCACCATGCGGTTAACATTTTTCTCAATAATTTTCAGAAAATTATCACATGCTTCAGGATCATTGCGGGTCATCATCTCCTGCAAGGTTTCAATAAATCCTTTTATTGCCGTGAGCGGGGTTTGGAGTTCATGGGAGACATTGGCAGCAAAATCCTTGTGCATGGTTTCAAGGCGACGCAGCCGTGTAATATCATGAAAAATAATCAAGGTTCCCATGCGAATATTTTTGGCATCGTAAAGGGCTGTGGAATGGATGTTTAAAATCAAATCTCCATTTCCTGAAAGCGCGATATCTTCTTCCACGGGCTCATGGGTGGCCAATGCCTGCTGGATGAATTTTTCCAGGGCCATGTTTCTGACAATTTCCAATATATATCGGGCCTTGAGATTTGAGACGGAGAACCCGAATACCCTTGCAGCAGCTGCATTTATGGTGATGATGCGTTCCTCATTGTCAATGGCAATCACCCCCTCTTGCATACTTGAATGCACGGCCTCAAGCTCTATGGTGCGGCTTTTAAGGCTTGTAATTTTTTCATCAAGATTTTCTGCCATGTGGTTCATGGTCAGGGCCAGTTCAGACAGTTCTTCAGAGTCTGGGATGGCCAGGCGTGCCTCCAGGTTTCCCCTGGCAAATGACAGCGCGTTTTTTTTCATTTGTTCAACGGGGCGGGTAATTCTCCGGGATACAAATAGACTGGCAATGGCCGCCGCCATAATCGTTAAGAGCAGGGCAATAAAAACATTATTCCGGATAGCTTTGAGTTCTTCGTCAATGCTGGAGATGGAAACTGCGGTTCGAACAACGGCAATCACCCGTTGATCTGCCATCACAGGAAGCGCTATGTACATCATGGTCTGGTTCAGTGTGACACTGTATCTGATGGAAATTCCCTTTTGCCGTTTTAATGCCGTCATGATTTCCGGCCGTTTCATATGATTTTCCATGATCATGGCCTCACTAAAGGAGTCCCCAATAACCCTCCCCGAAGGAAGCATCACCGTTACCCGTGTGCCTGTTGACCCACCAATTTTTTTGCACTGGGCATCAATGTAACCGATGCGGTCATGATTTTCACCAAGGAGATCAGCAAATTGATGTTGCAGTATTTTTGCCCGGATGGTCAGCTCTTTTTCAGAATTTTCCAAAAAAATCGTTTTAAAGTAACGGCTGGACCAGGAGGTCACTGCCAAAAGCGACAACACGGTGATCACCAGGAATGCTGGAAAAATCTGCCAGATAAGTTTTTTTTTCTTGTTCATGATTTTGTTTGGAGTTCCGTTAAAGGTGTGGGATACAATAACTGGATACTGGAGAACTATTCTCTGAAGCGATATCCCACGCCCCGGACAGTTTCAATGAGAGAGGCATGGGTTTTTAATTTTTTCCGCAATCCTACAATGATCACATCCACGCTTCTTTCAGTGACCGCATAATTATCCCCATGGATGGCATCAACGATTTGATTGCGGGTGAACACCCACCCTTTTTTGTTTGCCAGAAAAGAGAGCAGTTCAAATTCCGAAACGGTCAGGTCCATGGCCTCTCCCATGAGGGTGATCACATGACGTTTTCTGTCAATGATTAGATCGCCCTCCTGTTTGATATCCGGTGTATCCATGGCATCTTTTTTGTGACGACGCAGGATGGCCCGGATTCTTGCGATGAGGATTTTGGGGCTGAAGGGTTTGGATATGTAATCATTTGCCCCCAGTTCCAGGCCTGTGATGATATCACTTTCTTCGCCCTTTGCCGTGAGCATGACAATGGGCAGCTCAAGGGAGCTGGCTTGACGTCTCAGGTATCGGGTGACTTCAAGGCCATCAATTCCCGGAAGCATCAGATCCAGTACAATGAGATCCGGCTGGGAACGGGTGGCTATTTCAATGGCCTCCTCGCCCGTCTTTGCCGTCAAGATGACATATCCTTCATGGGTTAGATTATATTTGATTAGTTCCAGGATGTCTTCTTCATCATCCACGATCAGAATCGTTTCTTTTGTCATTTTATCTCTTCCTGTATTTAGCCCGAGTTTCTGAATTAAGGAATGAGTCCGAAATAACTTTTCCATTTCGGAAGCGGGGACAGATTTAAAAATATGCCCCCTAAGCGCACTCTTCCTCAAGTATGCCTGATAATCTCTCCTTCAATGAGATAGATCACCTCTTCGGCAATATTGGTGCTGTGATCACCGATGCGTTCCAAATGCCTTGAAATCAGGTACATATTAATTATTTCACTTACCATTTCCGGATGTTTCTGGATATCCTTTTTCATGGAGTCATAGGCTTCATTTCTCATGAGATTGACCTCTTTATCCATATCCCGGACGTCATAGGCCATGTCCACGTTCCAGCGCACCAGAGCATCCAGACTTAATTTCAGCATTTTGGCCGCTTGATTGGCCATGGCGGTGTAGTCATATTTGAATTTATCAGGGGCCTGGGAAGAAGTTTCAAAGCGCCGGGCAATGTTGACCGCATAATCTGCGATTCTCTCCAGATCATTGTTGATTTTAATCACCGCCACCAGAAACCGTAAATCTGTGGCAACGGGCTGGTACAAAGCCAGTATTTTCAGACACTCTTCTTCCACTTCGATTTCCCGCTGGTCAATTTCAAAATCCGTATCAATAATTTTTCGGGCCAGTTGGGTATCAGCGGTTTTAATGGCATGCATGGCCTGTTGAAGGCGATCTTCCACCATGGCCCCAAGGGACAAAAGTTCTTTTTTGATTTTTTCTATTTCGTTCTGCAGGTGGCCTGCCATGGTTTTTTCTCCTG
>JASFYZ010000095.1:0-15659 GCA_045046665.1 Desulfobacterium sp. | reverse complement strand
ATTGCCGCGGGCACCGTCCTCAAACAGAGTCTGTGCTTCTTAACGCCTGGAAGGGCAAAAATCCTCCCCCTTTGGTTCCCAATGTTCCGGTCAGGCCAGCTACCGGGGGCTCTGCTGTCGGTACTTCGGTGCCATATCTTCTTATAAATTTGCATGGCAGTAACCATCTGCCACAACGAAAGTTGAAACTCTCATGATTCCAGTTTGTTGGACGGAGTTTGATGTGACAGTTTAGGTCTAATCAGTCCAGATGCTGTTGTTTTTTGTTTGGGGTATATCGCGTTGGTGGATGGTGTGAAAATCAAGCTCCCCGGGTCTGATATCTTTTAATCCTCGCCCCTGGCTGAAAAACCAGGACAATGAAAATAAAATGGAGGATTCGTTATTATCCAGGTCCTGGGAAAGTTTGAGACCCAGGGCCAACCGCCGCTGGTCAGGCATCCACTGGTTCCATAGCAGATCCAGATCTACGTGATTCCTTTTAATATCATGGTCTCTATCCTCATCTGAAAAATAATAGGCGTGTCGATATTTTATATTTGCATTTACATTGCCAACAAGTTGTTTCCATCCCACCTGGATTTTTACATTATCAGGGTTGAAGAGATTAAAATTATCATTGCTGTTTACCCCACCTTGTAAAAACCACACCGTATCCAGCCAGGGCCTGAAGGCGGCATAATCTGATAGACCGGCGCCTGTTTTGTGGTCATTTTTATAGGTGCTGAAGACATCGCTGTCCACCTGATGATCTGGATACTCGTCTGCATCATCCATGCTCAATATTCTTCCAAAAAGTGAAAAAGAGGGGATGTGGAAAGACTTGAGCCCCAATGATCTTTTTTGAAAGATCCTGGCCTTGATAAGGCCTGCATATTCCCCAGTGCCCGATGCAAAAAAATCAAAGTTGTCTGCATCGGGTTTTTGCATGTAAAAGGTAGATTTTATATTAAAGCCCAGGGACGTTTGTCTGGGATAATAGAAAAAATCTTCCAGAACCCCCAGGGTGGGTCCTTCCTGTTCTTTAAATCGACTTAAAACGGAGGTCTTAAAATACCCTGGCAAATCCTCATCATGGTAATAGTGAGTGGCAGATACTTCATACTGGTGATCCTGACTCTCCACATCACTGTCTTCCTGGACGCTGAATGGTTTTTTATAACTTGCATTTAAAGACCATGTGCCATCTTCCTGGGAGCCCAGGGGATAGGCATCCTGGAACCAGACATTTTCAATGGGTTTGTCTGATTTAAAGTCTCCATGGGCAGTGGGTAAGGTATCATAGTTGATGCTTACGGGCCTCACAGGGTTAGGACTGGGATCCCTCTTGGTGTTTTTCAACCGTCGTTGGTGGATCCGGAACAGGGCCTCTTTTTCATTTTTGTCCGGTACCAGGGCAAGGCGTTGCCACCCCGTTTTAATATATTGATGGCGTGTCCAGGTCTCTTTTTGTTTATGTTGGTCAATTCGTATCCATGCAGGTCCCAGAACATTTACCATGACAGGGTCCTTATGGGTTGCCGTGTAAAAAGAGCGTCGGGGTGTTCTGTCCAGCTCAAGGTCTGTACAGGTACCGGTGCTGGACCTTACTTCGCAAAATTTGACCTTTAAAAACTGATTGGAATAACTTTCCGTAATGCCCAGGGTCAGGCGGTGCGTTCCCCTGGCAACATGTTCTGAAAGCTGGTAATCGGGAAAACCGGGCATGAGGGTGATAAATTCAGGTGGGTGACCATCTACCTGATAAAAAAAACTCATAGGGGCCGGTTGTAAAATGGGCAGATCAATGGGGGAGACCTCTGCTTTGATGACAACGGGCTTGATGTTGTCCATGAAAAATACCAGGTCATTTTCTTTGGTGATGACCTGTTCCCCTATGAAAATTTGGGGAAATAGCGATTTTCGAACCCGGAGGGTCTCTGATTCCGGGTGCCATGTTTCCATGGGGATGGAGGCAATGCCAGCGTTGGCTTGAACCATGGATACGGGTTTCCAGGCGGTATGCTGGGTGATTTTTTGCAAAAGGGAGCCAAGGCCCGGTAAATGGGAATGTTTGGAAAAAAGTTGCCGGGCGTCTGCCTCAATGGATAACATATCTTCAGGATTTTCTTCTGCGGCCTTTACCAGGGCTGTCATTTGTTTAAATACTTTTTCTTTTTCACCGGAGATATTGGGGGGAGGGTCATTTTGTTTTTCATCCATGGGGACGTCATGACGTTTGCTGTTCAGAGCTTCCCAGGAGATTGGGGAAACTGGGAAATATGATTGCCGGATATAAGGGGAGGAATCATAGGCCAAATTTGCCTGGCACGATGATTCCTTCTTGAAAGGGTCGTTGACATTGACAGGTTTATTGACAGGTCTATTAGCGTTGCAGGTGGCGAGGTTATTGTTATCCCTGGATTGTCTGAACACTTCAATGTTCAGCACGGGTTCTATCTTGAAGAATTTTTCCACCCGTGAAGGGGTGAACAAAGATGAAGACATATTTGAACAGGCATTGTTTTTTATCTGTGCCATGGGTGACGTAAAGCTTAAGTTGCTATTTAAAATGGCATTGCAGGGGGGATTTGGTAGCAGCCCGGAGGTTGTCTTGAAATTTCCTTTCATAACAGCCTTCACAGTGTCCATGTTTAATTTTGGAAGTATCCCTGCCAGGGGCATGACAGGTCTTAGGATATGAAAGGTGGTAATGAGGTGCATTGTGCGGGTATTCACTTCAATTTCATTGACACCCGGGTCAAGATGGAACTCCTGGGTGATACTACGTCCGGGTAGAAGATTTTTTTCCCCCACCATGCTAAGCCCCTGTACGGGCAGGTTATTTATAATGGGAATTTCATAAATTTTTTCATTGTGTCTTATGTTGAACCAACCGCTCCTGGGCAGTGTGTTTTCTTGCCCATGTAAGACCCTTGTTGTTATCTTTAATTTTAAGGGGCCATAAAACCGTGCCTTCACCGGTTTCAACGGTGTGGCCCGTAAGGCTTTGGAATAAAGATCCCTTGGTTCACTGTATACCATTACAGCCCCATCATAATCCAGGACCCCATGGGACGCATTTTGCCAGGAGTGATCCCCGGGTAGATTCGAAGACCATGATTCCCAGGCCAGAATTCCCTGGATTCTTTTTTCCCTGCCACGGGAGAAAAGAAGATCCTTAATGGCCAGGCCTTCCAGCACAGCGGTTTTAATGGCTTCTCCTTTTTTACCGGCATTGTCAAGTAGATCACAGGCCCTGTCATATTCGGCCTGATACAACATCCCCAGGCCCTGCCAGTAGGCAATATCTTCTGGATGTTTTAACTTTTTAACCAGATCCACATACACTTTAAACCACCCCAGACGACCAGCAGTTTTTAAAAGAAGGGGAGTGGGTTTAACAGGGGAGGGAATGGTTGTTGCCAGCATCATGGCATGGGGGAAATGCCCATCTTTGAATAATTGTTCTGACAGGATTTTAAAATTTTCAGGGGTGGGATAACGTACAGCCCTGGCGGAATAAAGTGGTAAAAACTTTTTGTCTGCACTTCCTTTTTGGTAACAGGACACAAGGCGTTGAAACGCCTGATCGGAAACAAGGGGCGTTGATTTTAAAAACAGTTGTCTGAGCAGGGTCTCTGCAAGATAGGTCTCCCCCAGTAAGATCAGTTGATCCACCATTTTAAAGGCGGCATCACTTCTGATTTTTCCGGTGGTGTTACGAAATAATTCTGACCATTTTTCCAGGGCTGGTAGGGGCTGATGATGTGCTTCCAGATCTCTGGCCTTCTTTGTTAAGAGGGTTATCCGGGCCTGGGACAGTGTGGTCGATGATTCCGGCTCTGGCAACAGTTTTCCCTGTCCGGCACTGAACAGGGCCCCATTGGCACGTATCATCCGAACCAATGGGGCCCAATGGCTTTTTAAATCACTTTTTACCATCTTCTTAAAGGTTGTGGCAGTGTCATCCGTCCCCTGGTTGGAGGAGAGAAAGGCCGCAAAATCAGTAAAGAGGTCCTGGGGCGGCCCGGCTGTTTTAATGGCCTGGAGATATTCTGATTCAGACATGCGATATGGCAGGGAATCAAGATACTGAACTGCGGCCATGCCCGTTGAATTTTCTCCCCACAGGGTAAAACCATCCACATCCGTTGGGAGGGACAGTTCGATAAAAGCGGGTTTAATCAAAGGGTCGAGGTATAAAGCGCTTTCAGCCAGATAATTATGGTTTTTGTATGGAGACACTTTGTGCCTATTTTTATCTGGCTTGTGATGACCGGGGGCATTTTTGTCGTGGGACAAAGGGGGGACCAGGGGCTGTTGTCCGGGTGGATATGGGGGGGGGGCTGATTCAGACATCTTGTTTTTTCGCTGAATTCCCGGGCGGTGCCGAAGCATGTTCAGTGCCAGCCCCGCCTCTGCCGGGGTGATGCGAAAGTCTTTTGACGGGGCTTCATAGCAGGGGTCTACGGTGAAAGTGATGGGGGGATGGCCATCGGGTTCTGGGTGTTGGGTGCTGGGTATGGGGTGCTGGATGATGGATGCTGGGTCTTGGGTGGGTAAACTTTGGGTGGTTGTCTGAACCGGGGCATGGGAGGTGCGATTATTGAATTTGATGAAAAATTTTCGGGAAACATTCTGGGGGGCAACCATGATACGAAGTCTGGATGGGGCTGTTCTTTTGGGAAGTTTGTAAACCAGGGGCCGGGCCTTATCTGTGGGTATTTTGAGAAAAGCGCTTTCCTGGACCAGGCCGTAAAGCCTGTCTGCATGCTGGGTTGCCACAGTCATATTGTGATCCTGCCGTCGTTTGAGCCGGGGCAGTATAAACCGGAAGGATTTCTGGGAATCCAGTCCAGGTTTGGTGCATGGAAGCAGGTCACGAAAGAATGTGTGGGCCGCATATAGATCAGTTGCTATTTTTTTTACACCCGGGGCATCAGGTCGTCTTTTTGCCTGTTGCTCCATTAAGAACGCACCGGATAGTCCTCCCTGGGGCCTTGCATTGTCCCTCACCATTTGTTGGGCAATGGTTTCAATTTCAGACAAGCTGGCGTTTGGTTTGGTGGAGTCTGATGTTTTATCCCCGGAAAGGTTGGATTTGCCGGATGACATTAACTTCTCCCAGGTGGTTTCATAGGATTCTGGTGCATTGAGTTTTGAAAACAGGTAATCGGGGTCATCCTGTTTTAAAATGCGTACAATAAGATCGGAACGGGGGTGGATGTTAAGGCTGTGGCTTCCCTGGGGAATGTTCAAAAATGCGGATTGAACCCGGCCACACACAATGGGGGTGCCATCCATGAAAATTTTCTTTGAGGTCTCCGGCGGAGTTTCAAAATTGAGGGTGGCAAAGGGCTGATCATCCATTGAAACCTGTAAAAAATATCGAATTCTTCGGGATTGCTCCAGGGGAGGGTATAACAAGCGGGTTTCAATGGCAATGCGGGCAGGTCCTTCCAGGTTTAGTCCCAGGGGCCTGCCAGTATTGACATGCCAGAATTTTTGTGTTCCCGGGGTTTTTTTTTGTGATATAGCCACGGATTCCCCGGCAAGGGGGAGCAGCGTTCTAAAGGGGGCAAGGGTCTCCTGGGTCTTTTGCCTTGAGGTGAACAACGCAATTTTTAAGCATCTTTCGGTATGGGCTGGAAGAAAGATACGGCACATGGCCGGATCATCCGTTGGGGGAACAATTAAGGCAGAGAGCCTGTCCGGGGTCATGGGAACAGCAAGGGATGCGTGAAGGCCGGTTCCATTGGAAATGGAAAAATTCAAGGGATCAAGGGGGGCGCAAGTGTCCGGGGAAAAGACCCGGAGCATGGTGTTCTCCGGCATTTTTACTTTGACAGTTTTTCCGGGTTCAAGGGGTATAATATGCATCCCGTATTCCATGCTGTACTCTGGATCAGGACCGGAAATCAGGTTTGCCCCTCCTTCAATATTGTCCCATCTCAAGGGTGATTCATAATGGGTTAAGAGATCCAATTGCATTTGATCCACATAGGCGTGGGTGTAAGAAATGCCTGTGAAGAAAAAGAGCCCCCCGCATAAAAGGAAGTGCCAATATTTGCAAACCAACATCCAGTATTCCTCTTTTTTATTATTATCAGTCTTTAAAGCCCTGTGATGCAATCTAAAAAATATCCCCTTATTTTCGGGTTGCTTTTGATCTTTTTGCGCATGGAATAGTTTATTTCAATGTGGAGAAATCCCCTGTGACCGGCGGCCCGGAGGGTGGCTCCAATGATATTTCGGGTACCGCCAAGCTCTTGGATTTCATCTGGATAGAGACGAATTTTTCCGGGGACTTTTTCTTTGAGGCAATCCCGAGACTGCCCAGCCCGGACACTTGTGTTTTTTGTGCCAGCACTGATGATAATATCCGACTCCCTGCCCTCCGGGGTTTTCCTGTTTTTGGGGGAAAACCCATGGAGCTGCATAAGAGTTCCCCCGGGAAACGCCTTGATAAATGCTTGGGTAAATGCCGTAAAGCAGGTGTCTGGAAGGGCTGCCATGTCCCAGGTTTTTTCCTTGCCGGATGTTGATTTTCCCTCGGTCATTCTTTCTCTGGGTTCCTGGGGATTTTTTTTTCTGTTTCCATACCGATGCACTGAATTAAATACCGTGGCTGCAAAGTCCCCCTCCAGTGTTAATTGGATACCAATGTCACTGGTATAATAATCATGGAGCCCGTGGGGTATCATCAACACCTGATTCCCCCGGGGATTCTGGGGAAAAAGATACATTCCTCGGCCGGTTCTATGGTCTGGCTCTTCTACAAGAAGCACATAAGTTCTGCCCGCGCAGGTTATCTCCTCCATGGAAAAGTGCAATTCTTTCCAGTCCTGGACGATGTGGTTGCCCCGCTCTCCTTTTAAAAGGCGGTAAAATAATTTTTTCACCCGGTGCAACTCCTCCGGAGATGGCGGTACAAAATGATTATCTGTCCTTGCCTGGTTCAGATATGTCTCCATGGTGCGATATGCATCTTTGCTGAAACAAGAATTTGCCTGGAACAGACAAAGGGCCATAATTATTATTTTCCATTTTATGGATTTGATCGTCATGGTTTGGCCTCCCGAAAGAGTTTTCGTCGGGCATGGCTTCCCGGTGTTACCCTATAGGGCACCAGATAACCTTCAGGTCCTTTTTCCAGAACAATTCCAATGGTGTATCTGCCGGGTTTCAGGTCCGATCCCAGGGGGGCAAAGCATTGCTGCCAGGAGCCCAGAGTGTGTGTGGATGCGTTAAGCACATAGACTGGACCATTGTCATCGGATCGAACACTATATCGTCTTTTAAGCAGGGTCAGTTTTTTAAAAGGGCCATCATTGTTTTTGGAGTGATTTTTAATGGTAACTTTCAATTGTAATCGTTGTGCATTGATTCTGGGAAAGAACAGGGCCAGGGACAAAGTTTCATCCCCAGTGGATACTTTGGTGTAGTCCAGAGTCATCCCTTTGGGGGTTAAAGGGTGTGCAAACCTGAGATGATACCCGGCATCCCGGGATTGGATGAGATTGACAAAGGCTTTAATGGGGGCAGAGGTGTTAATTGTCATTGCATGGTTTCCCGGGGAAACAGACGGCAGTGTCAGGGAACCGGTGGCCCCCATGAGTGCCTCTTCATAATAAGGGGTTCCATCCATGGTGACATTGATATTAAAGGGGTGTGATCTATTCTTTTGGTAAAAGATCAACCGGGGATTCATGGCCCTGAGCTGGCCTGGGGCTTTAAAGTTCACCTTTATGGATCGATTCAGGGCCATGGCCTTAAAATTGGATCCAAGAGAGGCATCCCGTTGATATGATTTTTTTTCTGAGGGCACCAGCAGGTAATGGCCTTTTTCATTATTTCCAGGTTCAAAGGATTCCCACTTGAAATTACCGGCAAAGAGGTCCGGGTTCATTTCTGGGGGCTGGGGCTGGGTGCGGATAACAATGGATTCCTGGGGTGCCAAATCTTCATTCAATTTCAGGGGACGCAAGGGGAACCATGTGACCTGTGGTTTGTTTTCCACATCGCTTGCCGGGTAATAATCCTCTGGTACCCGGGTTAACTTTACCATGCGCGGGGGTCTGTTATGGGCATTCACAAGTAGTGGAGTCAATGATGAAAATTGTATGTATGCCACCTTAGAAGAAAGCTTGAAATAGAAAATAAGGGGGGTTGATAAGATTATGGGGACTCCCTCTTCAACAAAACGATCGTACAGGGAGGGAGTAAAATTAAGGGAAATCTTTTCCTTTTTAAGTACATTTTTCTTCTCATCAAGCAGGGTGTAATAAAGGGCTGTATCCATGGGGTGAAAGCCGGGCATCTGTTTTCTAAAGCCTGCCCGGAACGGGGTGAATTTTCCCCGGCCATGGGAGATTCGGTAGGTCACAGGGGTTTTTGAGTCCATCATCGATACCCGGAATGCAAGGGGGGCCGGGGTGATATCAATCTCCTGGTTCTTGTCAACCTGGTACATCAACACAGTAACCGGTTGATCACAACTCAGTTCCATTATTCCGGCCGAAAGACTTTTTGTATACCGGGTTTCATCCCCTCTCCATGGAATATCCCACCCCAGGGTTTTTTGTTTTTTCCCAAACCATTTTAATTTTATGGAAGGGGACGTCGGGGCCTTCTGTGCCATGGAGTGGGGCTGGAAAAACAACAACCGCAGGTCCAGGCCCTGCTCCGGGATGGGTAGAGTGGCCCTGAGGTGTTCATCCAGAGCAATTCCCTTGATAAAAGGGATGGGTTGAACGGAGGTGTACTCAATCTCTTTTAAGACATACAGTCTGCGGGTGACATAATCGGTGCCTTCTGTTCCCACTGGTGCCAGGGGACGCCAGGTGCGACGTATGAGGTTAATCTGTTCAGCCTCGGTTAAGAACTCACTGGAATAGATATTCCCCTGGGCAAGCTTGGTTTTTTTTGCCTTTCCCGTCCGTTTCCACTGGTGCTCCAATTTACCTTGGCTGGTCATTTCTGGAAAATAGATCCGCATGACCACATCAGAAATAATGGCATCTTTCTGGGAAAGACGAAACCGCATTTTTAGATTTTTTGTGTCAGTTGTTCCATTAAAATCCAGCACCATAAGCCTGCCATCTCCGGGGACCAGGGGCTGGTCAAAATAATAACTTGAGGTGTAGCTCCGGCCCTGGGCGGGATCGCCATATTGCGTAATGGAGGTATGGTGGTGATACAATCCTGATTTGATGAGCTTATTATTTTTGTCAAGGAGCTGGAACTCCAGGGCATAGTTCATTGGAGTTTTTGCATCATAGGCTGCCTGTTTTGAAATATTGGCCGTGGTGATCACCTTGATTCTATCCGTTGCCCGGGGAAGCTCAAACTGGGTCCATCTCTCTTTTTCCAGGTTATAGCAAAGGCTTATCTTTGCATCGGGGTTTTTAAGATGGGTCAGGACTTTCTCTTTTAACGTTTTATAGCTTCTTTCTGATCCCCAAGCCGTTGTAAAACAAAGCACTAACATGAAGATCAATGGGATATGGATTTTGTTTTTCACTGTTTTTTCCACTCCAGCCATGGGATTCTTCCCTCAACATAATCTGATATTTTATTCTGATCCATGTGATCAGGATTCACCAGCAATCGAGTGTCCATGTCCCTGGGAAATAGATTTATCACGGCGGTAAGGATGTCAGGGGCCTGGAATATTAATAAAAAACTCTGTTTTGAGTTGAGATCAATCACCCTTCTATATGTGAGATGGGGCCATTGATGCATGATATTATCAAGTACAATGATATCATGGGTTTTGATGTAATCCGACATTTGAGATTTATACCCCTCGGGCAAAGGGAATGCCTGCTTTTTAAGCCCCTGCATCAGGCTGAAAAGATCCGCTTCCAGGGTCTCTATTTCTAATGCCTGGAACTGATTCGCATGTATGCTGTTTTCTGTCTGCTGCCGGTAGTGGGCCCTGAGCATGGGGGAAAGCCAAATAATGGCAAATTCTTTATTCACCGCGTGATCCAGGTACATGGCCTGGGGGATTCTGCCCACCTCATAGCCAGCCGTACCCCGGGACCCGTCGGTCAACTTAACTGCCAGGCCATCTTTTTTTAGAGATCCTATTAAATCACGGGTTAATGCATTGAGCCCACTGAACAATTTTACGCCGGATCGTAAGGACAAAAGGACGTCGGTGTCGGGCAGGGGGGCATCGGGTTTTACACCCATGGCCCTGCACTGGACTATCATCAGGGGGGCATTGCCGTTTTCTCTGATCATCACCTGGTTCACCAATGTGTAAATACTCTCTTTATTTTTCATGCGTATGATATCTGATGATCCATCCCTGTTGCTCAACGGATGGGCCGTGCTTATCATCAGACATTTTGCCCTGATACGTTCAAAAAGAGCAACAGAATATTCAAAAACATTTATTTCAGACAAGGGGCGTGGCACCTGTATGAGATACGGATTTGAAGGGCCCAGGCGAAAAATATAACTTCCCCAGAATCGTTTTTCAGCTATGTTATCTTTTTCAGATAATATCAGGTAGTCCTGTGCGGATGTTTTGTGGTGATACTGGATGATTTCATAGCCCATGACGGCACAGGAGGCATTTAAGGCCTTTAATTCATTTAGTGCCTCCGGTGACCAAGTATTTTCTGTGTACATTTTCCGTGATATTTTCACCAGGGGGGTTAGGATTTCATGGTCAAAAAAGAGCAGTTCTTCAAATTTCGGGGTTTTGTATAGATCCGATCCCTTTTTTGCAATTTTTTGTTTCCCCTGGAGGAGCCAATCCTGGAGATATCCCACAATGCTCTGCTCCCTGATTTCAAAGGGAAGTTTTTTCTTTGCAAAGGGTGTTTTAAACATTAAATCCCTTGCCTGGTTACGGTTCAGCATTAATTCTGCAAATCCTGAATGGGCTGTGTCCCCCAGACTATTTTTAAATGGAGAACGGCCCCAGTTGATGCGAAACTCTCCAATGACTTTTTTCAATGCCACAAGATCAAGCCCGGAAGGTAATGATGATTTCACCCAGAGCATGGAATCAATGGCCGCTTTATCCGCAAGTGTGGGAACAGATCGTTCTCCTGTGAGCACCCGGATGGTTCTGGCTGTATGTCCCCTGATCTGTAAAATATTGGTGTTAAAAACAAGTCGCTGGAATATGGAAAATAGGCTGGAATGGGTTTGCAGAATGTCAGATGACCCGTCATCATTGGTTTTAAGGCCGGAGCCGCCCATGGCAAGTGCCCGGGCATTAAATAATGTCAACAGCCAGGTCCCGGCTTCCAGGGTTCCCCATTCATCCAGGGGGGCCGGTACCTCAATGACCATGGCGTTAGTGAAGTTCATATTAAATACATAACTTCCCCATCCTTTGCGTGGTTCCTGCTCATACAGGTACAGGTAATGGTCTTCCACGGTGACCAGAGCGTAATTGATCTGGCGGAGAAGTTTTTTAGCCCTTTGAAGATCCTCCATTTCTTTTGTATTGATATGGTTTTCAATGGCCCTGATGGCTTCCGAGAAAATCTCAAGATCCCGGGGCAGGGGAGGGACAAAGGAATTTTTTTCCAAGGCGGCAAACAGCTTCACCCGATCCTCTTTTAAAACATCAATGAGACGTCTGCCTTCCAACGCTTTGGGGGGAACGGGTTGCTCCATGGATGAATCTGCGGATAAAGGCATCATATTGGGTATAAAGGTAATCCCGAAACCAATGAGGCTGGCCACAACAACCGCCACCAGTGATGTCTGAAGGGTTGCCCTTGTCACCCTCATTGCAATATCTTTATCATGCATTTTAATGGCCAGAAGGGTGGTGAGAAGATATCCAAAGCCATAAAAATCAGTTACTTTATATTGGGGAAACCACCAAATGATGGCCCAGCCCAAGAGTAATTTATATAAAAAGCCAATGTTAAAAAAAAGAAGGGTTTTCCGGGCACCCTCCATGTTGGCCTCTTTAAAAAAGGGGAGTTTTAAAACCAGGGAGGCCGAGATTAAAATAACAAAGGTTTCCAGAAACGTATAAACCAGTTTTTCCGGCTGATACCATTGCAGGGCCAGTAATGAGGGAATTAAAATACCACTGTAATCCCATCCATAGCGAAGGTTCATCCGGGATGCCACAACCGAGGTGGTTAATAGGATAATATAGGCCTTGGGACTGGACAGCATAGAGGCTGCCATGTCTTCGTACATATAAACGATGTTGCCCATATTAAAATTGGTAAAGGGAATCAAAACATAACGGACAATGAGATAGGTGGTGATAAGGGTTATAAATGCCGGAATAATCCCTTTTTTAAATCCAGGCTTCCACAGTTGATTGGCAAGCAGTGCCACCACAATCAGACCAAAACTGTGAAGGTTGTTGCGATAGTCAAATACCAGACCCCAGGTTGTTGTTACATATTCGCCGGCCAGGGGCAAAAGAACCATATCAAAGATCAGTCGGACAATAACGCTCATTAAAAGCAGAGCAAAGAAACGGTCCCTTCCAAAAAAATTGCTCCATAATCCCAGGCGGGAGAGGTATTCTGAATAAAACCACACCATAAAATAGGTGATAACCGCCTCAAAGATAATAACATAGGCAGATAAGGGTTTAATGATAAAAAGCGGAATCAAATAGCCGGGAACAACCAGCCCGCTTAACACCCAGCCCAGTCTGAGGTTAAAAAAACAGGTGACACACACCCCGATCCACACGGTGGTTGTCACGGAATTGGCAAGGCTTCCCGGGGGGAATATGGGCAGTAGAAAAGATTCAAGCATGGCGGGGTGCCTGCCGTCTTTCCTTAATCCCGATGAGCCGGAGATGAAACGTAATGCCATCTCCCACATCACTTTTGCCTGTGAGTTCTCCCTTCCATCGTTTCAGCGTGGGGGTCATTTCATGGATATTCTTAAAGGCCTTGGAATCGGTTAGATGATGGGAGGATAAGTAGCGCTGAAAATCTTCATCCGGCATGCCATACCCTGAATTATGCAATACATACAATAGATGCTCTCCCTGGCGTTGTACTTGAATATGTATGGTGCTTTCCTCATATGCATCCTGTAACAGGGCGTAAAGCAGGGCGGTAAAAATATTTTTCAAATCCCCCGGGTTGGCCAGGGTCAGGTCGGACATGGTTTGTGGCATGACATCAAAAGAGACGTGTCTTTTTGCGGCCTCCTCCCCCAGGCTTCCCATGGCAGTGGTGAGGATTTTCATGGCAATGATAGGAAATACCTGGCGAGTTTCAGAAAAAACATCTCTTTCCATGTACTCGTCGAGCTCATCAATGAACTCTATCATATCCTCCTTTTTCCCCTTAAGTACTTTAACCAGTTCTTTTTTCTCATCAGCAACCATGTCGTCTTCTTCAAGCATCATGCATGCGTTGCTGATGGACTCCACCCCATCTTTAAGACGGGTGTTGCTGCGTTGGAAAAAATCTGTTTTCAGGCTGATAAAATCTTTGATGTCAGTGACGTCGCTCATCTCAAAGAGTATACCATGGAGATCAAAGGGATAGGCTTCGTCCTTTAGAAAATCTTTTTGTTCACCAATCAGGGGACGGATGGTGAGCATGTATGCTTTTTTATGATCTGATATGTTCACCTGTAGATTGACGCTGTCGTGGTTTAAAATAATCTGACTGAGCAGATTTCTCATCTCTTCTATTGTATGGTTTGTCAGCTTTACGGCAAGATCCAGGGCACTCATTCTAAATGGCGTTGTAATGTTCATTGTTTTTAGAATATGGATCATGCCTTTGTTTACATGGGTCACCTGTCCAAAAATATCATACAAAACAATGGCAGATTCCAATGCGTTAAAGACAAGATCCAGGACTGAAAGTCGTCGTCCAAGCATGCGGATGGTGTTACGGACCTCTTGGTAAAGATTCTCCTTTGCTTGAAGGCGTAATATTTTTTTTACCACTCTTTTCTGACCTGCCCGGGCAATGCGCCACTTAATCCGCTTGTGGAGTATTTCACCTATTTCCAAGGCAAAACGTTGGATTGTGGGAAGAAGGGTGTTGATCTCAACGGCATTGCCGGATGCAATAACAAAGGCCCAGAATCCCTGGATCTGGCCTTCAAAAATCAGAGGGACTAAATATTGTTCATCCCCTTCCCGGACAGTTTTAAAGTAGGATTTGATTTGAATGGGTCTGTTTTCTTCAATGGCAGTGGAATAGGGTGTTCGTTCATAGTCCCTGCGTTTTTCCTCAATGTCATTAATGGAGGTGTTAAGTGCGATGATCTCCTGTACCCGGTGGTCGTTTCTTACCTTTTCCAGAAAAATAACCCGTTCAAGGTTCAGTGTCTGATTCACCATGTTGATTACACTGGCCCAATAGTCTTTGGATGCATAAAACCCGGTGGGCAAAAATCGTTCTTGCATCTGGCTGGATCGGGTGAGAATCATCTCTTTTAAAAATGCAGTTTTTGAGAGATAGGCCCTTAAAAATATGAAATTGAGCACAATACCTTCGGTGACAATAATTTCAAATAAAGGGGGCCAGAACTGTGCATATGATAATGTAACCCAGCTTAAAACAAAAGAGATCACAAAGAACAGGGACGTGATAACCAGGGCCATGGTGCCACTTAGCAGGGAGTAAGCGGTTAATCCAAAAATGGTGACCACGATTATAAACAATAATACCACCAGGGGACGAGGCCATGCAATTGCTTTTTGTTCCATGAGGGTATCCAGGGTATACCCATGATATTCCACCAGGGAAATGCTGCGATCCCCCGAGTGAATGGGGGTCTGAAAACCAGGGGAGTTGGCCATTTTTTTCAATCCAATGATGACGCTGCGATCCTGGATCAGTTCTGTAATCACATTCCCGGACAGGGTCTTTTTAAAGTCAATATTGGGAAGTATTGCCGCAGCTCCCACGAAATTAACTGAAAACATATCTTCAACGGGTAATTCTTGTTGACCTCTTTTTGCCGCTGCCACCATGAGAAAACAGGGGGTCTTTTGATTGTTTATATTGAAATAGGTCTTCGCCAGGCGGTGTACCCCATAATGATCCGGCGGTATATCATAGGGGGCCATGATCAGTTGTTTCCCCTGGGCCTGGGGGGGGATGGGTTCAAACGGCTCACCCCGGGTCTGGTATTTTTTGTCCAGTTGTTGCCTGCCAAAAATGACATTGCCCATGGCTGCGGCCCTGTTATAAAATTTTTCTGATGCCTTGGGGGGAAAGAAAGAGAATATAACCTGACTGGCCCCGGCGTTATGGAGGTGATCCAGAAGGGTGAGCCATTCTTTATCTTCACGGTGCTGTTGATCATAGCTCACCTCCATGACCATCACCTTGCTGGATACATGGCGGGTTCCGGGCTGGAGTTTGACAAAGGTGTCATAAAGGATGTCGTTGGGGAAATCAAAGACCGCTGTCAAGCTCAGTGACCAGACCAGGAAAACGGTTATAAGGCCCATGTACACGGCTATATATCTTGGTTCTTTATCCATTATGGTTCCTTCATTCAGATATCGGTTCATTATCCCCCGGAAATGGCAGGAAAAATATTAATTTCGTCACAAGGGTCAATCAAATGTTCTTTTGTGATAACTTTTCCATTTCTGATGGCAATAATATCGCCTAATTTCACCCCGGCCTTTTGGGCAGCAATGGGCAGCAGTTCGCTCAATTGTTCAGGCATTGGCCAACTCCTCAAGT
>JASFYZ010000094.1:0-11022 GCA_045046665.1 Desulfobacterium sp. | reverse complement strand
CGGGCCGGGCCCATTGCCCCTCGGGGGGGCGGCATGATATCACTTTCAATATTCGTTGTGTCCGGCAGGACATGCCCGTTATATGAGCCCAAAAGTACTTTGCCATCTTTTGGGAAAAAGCCCCTTCAAATGGGAGATGCTCTAAAAAAGTGTAAAGTACTTTTGAAGAATCCCCAAACATCTATAATAAATTTGGCCATGGCAATTGTCTCAAAATGTCCACAACAGAGTCCCTGGCGGCTGGACTATTTATCTTCCAGTAATTTTTCCACTTCCAGCATTTTGCCAAGGGCAATCTCTTCGGGTACCAGGGCCATGCCGCACTGCGGACAACAGGGCAGCATCACCGTAAAACTGCCGTTCATATAATCAATGCGGACCTTGTCAAGCTTTAACAACGCATCACAGGCAAGGCATTTCCACTCTTTATTTTCTTCTATTCCCAGATTGGTGATCATGAATGTTCCCCCATAATCTGCATGCGGTGACAATAGCTGTTGTGGATGGTATAGCCCGTTTCTGCCGGGGAATATTCCACCCAGAACGTCACCATAAAGGGCCGATGACAGGTCAGAAAATGGCCACTGACCGTACTTTGCATTTGTTTGCCTGTTGTTGCTTGGGCATGGGCAATGGTGGCTCGGATATCCTGGTGAAGAATGCGCCTTTGATCCAGCTTCTCCTGGACCTCCGGGGAGATAAACAAGCAGGTTTCTGATCTTGTCTTTGATGTCTCCTTCCAGACTCGTTCCAGAATATTTTTTTTAAGGTGGGTTCTGTTGTCCCGGCTCCGGGAAAGACCTACTTTTTCCCTGGCCCCGGGATTTTCGCCTTCTGTTACCCTGGGAAAGATAAAATCCAGCAAATGGGCCGTGGGCTTGCCCGCCCCCCTCAGGCTTTCCCGGCACATGGCGCAGTAGGTCAGAAAATCAAGCTCACTTTCATTGACTCTTTGTTCAAGCTGTTTTTTGGACATGACAGGATTGGCATTTTCCATGAGTCCGCCAAACCCGCAGCATTGTGTTTTTTCCCGGCTGAGTTCAAGCTCTGTTATGGGGATGCCAAGCTTTGATGCAAGGCTTCTCACCGCCGCTTGTATTCCGGATTCATACCGGGTGGTGCAGGGGTCGTGGATGACCATGGCCTGCCCCGTTTTTTTGCAGGCACCACTGGGAATTTTACATTGATCCATAATTTCCCACAGGGAGGACACCGTTACCTGGGGAAGATATTTCTTAAACATATCCATGCACGAAGAGCAGGCCAAAATTATATGGGGTTCCCCCATCTTTTGCCAGCTCTCTTCAAGAAGACCAATGGCTTCATGGGTTTTGGCTTCGTTGCCAGACCAGTGGGCCGGGGCCGCGCAGCACTGGAGCATCAGCCCCGTATCTTGTTCCCAGTTGTTGATTAAAAAGGAATAGGTCTGGATGACATGTTTCGGATTGGAACCGGCAAGCTGACATCCGGGGAAAAAGGCAAACCGACTTTTTTTCCGATCTGGGGCGTGGCGTAAAAGCATAAATTGCTCTGAGTTGCTGAACGCCATGTCTTGCAGGGCAAATTCATGGGCCGACGGGGGCATTTTTTTCCGTTGCACCAGATCCCGACGGGCGTCCAGGCACAGATTTGTCATGGAAAAATTTTCCGGGCAGATCTCCTGGCAAAGACCGCAGAGACTACAGGAGTTGAGCATGGAATTGGCCGAATGGTTGCCCATTACAATGGTGGCATTGTTATAGATTTCCCGGGCATATTTTTTGGGATATCCTTTGTAATGCGCAAGATAAGGGCAGACTTTCAGGCACTCCAGGCATTGACACTGGATACACCGAAGGGCCTCGGCCTTTGCCTCGTCAATGCTGTATCCTTTTGCTTCATTGAGCGGCAGCACCCTGGGCAGGGGATCAATACCCTCTGTATTGGTAAAAAGGCGGGTGGGATAGGGTCCTTCATCCCCACGGCCTTCTTTCAGGCTTACCCCCTGCACAAATCTTTCTATGGAAAGGGCTGCACCCCTTCCCTGAAATGCCTGGTTCAAAGGCAATAAATTGCCTTGATCATCAGGTGTTCCGCCTGCAAAAACGCCCTTTTGAGCAAGGGAAAATGTTTTTAAATCCGGGGTGTCATTTAGGGCAAGGGATTCACTCTCCCGGGTATCCAGGCCTATGTACACCGCTGAAAAATCATTTTCTAAAAGCGTTGAGACATCCAGTACGCCTTGCCTTTTTTTCTGTTTCAGGCCCAGATTCTCCAGCACCGCAAATTCTTTTTGAATGATTTCACCGGAAAGGCCCTCCATGTCCCAAAGACTTCCGCCAAGTCTGTCCCGGGAGGTAAACAGGGTGACCCCATACCCTTTACGCAAAAGTTCCAACGCCACCACAAGGGAACTTAAATTTTCCCCCACAACGGCTATGCTATAATTTTTTTTGGGCATGGGAATGGTGCGAATCCGGGGCTTTGGCTGATTCACACATATTTTTTCAAGCTTTCCCATGCCAATGGAACCGCCAAGTTTTTTTCTCAAACAGGCATCCTGGCAGGGGTGGTGACAAATTCGCCCCAGAATACCGGGGAAGGGCAGGGTCTTGTCCAGGATTTTCCAGGCATCATTCCATTTTCCCTGGCCCACCTTCAGTACAAAGGTTCGTACATCCACATGTAAAGGACAGGCGGACTGGCAGGCTGGGGCCTCTTCCTGAATGCACTGTTTTTCCACCCGACGCAGTGTCTTTTGATCCATCTCTCCTCCATGCCACTGGGGCGATTCCAGCATATGCCGGAACCGCCCCTGTTGGTGGTATTATCTCCCGGGGACAGATAAGAGTCTGCCCCCATGGTTTTAGATAAGATTTTACCTATTTAGGCATTGCGGCCAACACCTTTTCCGGACGGGCAGGCAGATCTCTGACCCGGGCACCACATGCATTGTAAATGGCATTAATGATGGAGGAATGGGGGCTTGTCAAGGGCATTTCACCCACACCTGCGGCACCAAAGGGACCCCGTTCTCTGGGGGTTTCTATATACATGATCTCAAGGTTATCCGGGATTTGTTTGATATAGGGAAACCCTGCTCCGGCCATGGTTGCGTGTCTTTTGATATCTTCATAATCTTCGGTGAGCGCAAGACCGATGCCCTGGGCCACACCACCGTAGATCTGTCCATCCACTGTCAACCTGTTATTGATTACACCAATGTCGGTAGCAACTGTCATGCCCTCAACCTGGGTTTTACCGGTGGCTGTTTCAACGGCGACCTCTGACAGAAAAACACCGTACATGTAACCCGCCAGTGGGTCACCCTGGCCATTTTCATCACAATTGGCACAGGGGGCTGACCATTTGCCATGGAACTTGGTTTCAAGACCGTCAGCCTTCATCCCTTCATAATCACGGAAGGTACCATCGGGCTTTTGGGCTGCGGTAACCAGTGCTTGGCATCCGTTGAGAATGGCCTGGCCCACAACCATCTGGGAACGGCTTCCGCCAGCAGGCCCAGCATTGGGGCAGAGGCTTGTATCATTGAGGACCAGTTTGATTTGATCCGGGGTTATTTTCATGGGACGCAGGGCCTCATGGGCACAACCCAGGGTGCCGCTGTCAGCGCCTTGGCCATGGTCATGCCAGGTGGCAAAAACAGTGATGGTGTTGTCTTCATTAAGTTCAACATCAATTTCAGCCGTATCCGGGCCGTCCAGACCGCAGCCGTATACACCGATGCTGATGCCAACACCTTTTTTAATTTCAGGCGTGGAGTCTGCAGCAGCTTTCTCCTTGGCAGCCTTGTATTTAGGACGAACCAGGTCCAGGAGATCGGGCAGGGAGTATGAGTCTGGATCACAGCCCGTGGGAGTTTTTGCCCCCTCACGATACACATTCTTATAGCGAAGTTCCAGGGGATCCATACCAATCTTCACGGCAAGTTCATCCATTAGCACCTCTGGGCCAAACTCTATTTCAGGCGCTCCATATCCCCGAAAAGCTGCACCCCAACAGTGGTTGGTGCAGACAGTGCGGCCTTCACCCCGCATATTTTCAATGTTATATCCAGCTCCAACAAACTGGGCTCCCCTCAGGGTCAGAAGATCACCGAACTCTGAATAGGGACCATGGTCAACTGTCCAGTCAGCCTCAAGGGCCTCAAGTTTTCCATCCTTGTCGGCAGCCAGGCGAACGTTGGTGAAGAAGGGAGAACGTTTCCCAGTATATTGCTGCTGCTGCTTGTAGGTGTACTGAAGAAAACAGGGACGGCCTGTGGCAAGGGCAGCCACTCCAACCAGGGCTTCCATGGTTGGACTGAACTTGTAACCAAAGGTACCGCCAGTGGGATTCTGGATCATGATCATATTCTCAGGCTCAACACCAAGGCCCGGAGCTATCATATACATGTGGAGATGAAGGCCGATGGATTTGGACTGGATAACCAGTTTGTCGTCATCATTGATATAGGCAAAACCCACATCTGGCTCAATGGGCAGGTGAGGCTGACGGCTTGTATAGTAGTCGCCTTCAATCACATGGTCTGCCTTTTCAAAGATCGGACCCGTATCATCCCCCTTGGCAAGCTTCTGGGTATAGTAAATATTCGGGGTGCCGGGATGGATCTCAATGGCATCGTCGGCCATGGCTGCCGGTGCATTCATGTATTCGGGCAGTTGTTCCAGTTCAACTTTTACCTTTGCTGCGGCTGCGTCTGCGTTTTTCTTGGTATTTGCACAGACAAGGGCAATGGCATCACCATACTGAAATACTTTTTCATCACAGAGGATGGGACGATCCCAGCCGTCACCCTTATTGGTGGGGAAGGTAATCAGTCCTGAAATACGGTTCTTGCCTTTGACATCCTTGTGGGTCAGCACCTTGACCACACCGGGCATTTTTTCCGCTTCGGATGTGTCAATGGAAAGAATCTTTGCATGGGACACCTCGGCCTGAACCATGGCCATCTGCAGAGTATCTTCGGGCATGAGAAGACCTTGATCCGCACCAAACATCCAGGTGCCGGTCACCTTGGCAACGGATGTGGGGCGGGGCATGCTGGAACCCCAGACTCGGCCGTCTTCGGGGATCTTATAGGCAAGATCCTCCTTGGTGATTTCACCGTTGATCACCCTTGCCGCATCCATGACAGAATCCACAATCTGTTTGTAACCGGTGCAGCGGCAAGCATTTTTATATTTTTGAAACCAGTCCCGAATATCGTCACGGGTAGGGTGGGGATTAGAATCCAGAAGGGCCTTGGAAGAGACAATGAATCCCGGGGTACAGAATCCACACTGGGCGCTTCCGTGGAGTATCCAGGCAACCTGAATGGGGTGCAGATTTTCCGGGGTGCCAATGCCTTCAATGGTCGTGATTTCAGCCCCTTCGGGAACCCGGCTCATCTTGGTAATACAGGCGCGGATGAGTTTTCCGTTCATTATTACATTACAGGCTCCACACTGGCCTTCATCACAACCGACCTTGACGCCAAGAACCAGCAGTTGCTTACGAAGCACGGTGGACAGTGTATCCGTGGGGTTAACTATAACCGTTCTGGACATGCCATTAACATTAATCGTTTTTTTCAACATTTTATGTCTCTCCTTTATGGTTCAAATGAACTTCTTAAGACACTCATATTTTATAAATTTGCAGGCATTTAAATTATGCGATTGTTGAGTTCCTTATTACTTGACTGGGGACTAACATTTTATATGCCATAGATGGCAGTAACCATCTGCCACAACGAAGATCGAAAAAGCAGTTGCTGGTAAAACCCAGCACCCAGTGCCTGCTCTTTCCCCGATGAGGAATGGGCTTTAGCTTTTTCCAAAGGGGCAGGCAGGATAACGACATTCCGGACAGCTTTCACAGAATCCGCCATGACCCAATTCCACGATTTCCTGGCGGGTCACCTTCTCCCCTGCCATCAATCTGGGAATGATCAATTCAAATATGGTGGCTTTGTAATACATGACACAGCCGGGAAGACCCACCACAGGCAAATCCCCCAGGTAGGCAAGCATGAACATGGCCCCGGGGAAAACCGGTGATCCATAGGTCTCAATGTCAGCCCCTGTGGCACGGATGGCCGCCGGGGTCTGATCATCGGGATCAACGGACATGCCCCCTGTAACCACAACCATGTCGGCCCCTTCGTCCACCAGTTCGTTTATGGCATTGCGGGTCATCTGAACATCATCGGAAGTCATGATCTGCCTTGTTATAGAGCCGTTGAGCTGACCAAATTTTTCCCTTAACACTGGCCCGAATTGATCTTCTATGCGGCCGTTGTAAATTTCACTGCCGGTGGTGACAATACCGATTTTGGAGGCAACAAACGGTTTCACCTCAACCACAGGAAACCCCTGACTACAGATTTTTTCCACCTGCTCAATTTTTTCCTGTTCAATGACAAGGGGCACCACCCTGGTTCCGGCCACTGCACGCCTTTTGGTCACTTGCTGATTTGTGTGCACTGTCCCAAATACCATTTGATCAATGGCATTGATGCGGTTCAGGGCCTGGACATTTATTTTTAAAAGTCCATCTGTATCAGCTATAAAATTGATACGTCCTTCACTGGGCTCTGTCAGCCTTATCCCCCTCCCGGCTGCGGCAATGGCAATACGTCTGGCGGCTTCGTTTTCATGAAGCTGGCCCTCTTCAACCTCCCATACATAAAGATTGGCCTTGCCCATCTTCAGGAGTTCTTCTACATCCTCTTTTTTGACTATATGGCCTTTTTGAAAGGCCCTTCCTTTAAATTTTCCAGGTACAATGCGTGTCATATCTTGACACAACATCAAACCAACGGCTTCCTCCACTGGAACTGTTTTCATGATCTCTCCTGTAAGAAAAGGCAAACTGAACAATTTTAGACTTATATAAAAAATTTTTGGCATCCGTCATATGACCTCAAAAGTACTTTACAGTCTTTTGGGAAAAGCCCCTGCAAATGGGGAATGATCAAAGAAAATGTAAATTATTTTTGAAGGATGCCAAATTTTTCATTTAAAAGCAAGTATGGTTATTTTAAGTTTGTAAATATATTTTAATGCAGCAAGATGGATTTAAAATAACCTTTTAAAACCAAAAGTCGCATTTAAAAGTCGGCCTGTCAGGGTCTGCATGGTCGGCAATGGGCTGTTTTGGAGGCCAGGAACACGTAATATTCAATTTGGAATTTTAGGTTAATAGTTTCCTTTTTTGCCCAAGTAACTAAAAAATAATAACTCAAACTAACAAAAAAATGTTTTGCGTCTTAAGAGTAAGCAATTAAAGGGCCGTTGTATCCTTTTTTATGTTCAAAATATTGGATGGTTATGTAGTAATAGATTTAAGTATTTGTATTAATTATTAAAAAAAATATGGCATGAAGAATATTTTTTATATGCAATATTGTTTGATACCCATTTGATGCCCTGCGAAAAATAAAATGACCCAATGGACAATTGAGATATGGAGTCGATATGACTCAGTTATATGATTTTATAGAAAAATCGTGTGGGATTTTGTTATGTTCGTGATTTTAAATAACCAATAATAACTATATCAGATAGGTTTTGACTAAATTCGTCAGTACGCAATGGGCCAAAATGACCGATTGGTCCAGAAACGGGAATTTATTACACCAAAAACCCAAAGTATTTGGGCAGAGATTAGGGATGCCAAATATTTTGTTTTAAAATCATATTGACAATAGGGGGGATCAATTTTACACAAAGGGTGCCAATTTGGGAAAAAGTACTATATTTGAATGTTACGACCTGTGTGGGTGGATCAAATCAGAGCGATTTTAACCTTTCATCTGATCGTTAGATTATAAATCACACTGTAATTCCCCTCCCGATATGGCTCAATATTAGTTGCAAAGTGATACCCCCACAGGTCGAAATTTTGAGGTGATGTCATTAAACAAATTCAGACAATTAAAGAGATGATGCAGTATGCCGATACCCAGCGTCAGAAGAAACGCACCATTGCATTTGTTCCAACCATGGGATTTCTTCATAAAGGGCATCTGTTATTGATGGAAGCAGCCAGGGAATACGCAGATGACCTGGTGGTGAGTATTTTTGTCAACCCCGCTCAATTTGGTCCCAATGAAGATCTGGCCACCTATCCCAGGGCATTGGAAAAAGACCTTGGGTTGTGCAGGGACATGGGGGCATCTGCCGTGTTTACCCCCCGGGCAGAGGAAATTTATCCCCAGGGCTTCCAGACCTATGTGGAGTTGGAAAAACTCCCCTTGCACCTGTGCGGTCTTTCCCGGCCTGTATTTTTCAAAGGAATCGCCACGGTGGTGAGCAAGTTGTTTAATATTGTAAAACCCCACGTGGCTGTGTTTGGGCAGAAGGATTTCCAGCAATTGACCCTCATTAAACAGATGGTGAAAGATTTAAGCTTTGATATTGATATCATCGGGGTGCCCATTGTCCGGGAAGAAGATGGCCTTGCCATGAGTTCGCGTAATAAATATCTCACCGACGATCAGCGGTCCAATGCGTTGGTGCTGCATCGCGCCCTTCTGACATCACAGGAGATGATCACCAAAGGGATAAGCGATCCCGGCGAAATTTTAATCCAGGCCAGAAAAATTTTGGAATCTTGCCTTGATATCAAAATAGATTATGTCTCCATTTGTGATCCCCTGACTCTGGATGAAGTGGACTGCATCAACGGACCTGTCCTCATGGCCATTGCCGTGATGCTGGGGGAAACAAGACTCATTGACAATAAGGTGATGGAATTTAGCAGTTGAATCTCTGTTCAGACACAACAAATGGGAATGCCCTTCAGTAAATAATGAAAGTGGCAGAATAAGGGGGAAAATATGGTTACCATTAAAATACCCGGGGCCTTTACCCTGAATATTAAACATGTATTACTTGATTTTAACGGCACCATTGCCGTTGATGGCCGATTGGTGCAAGGGGTTGGGCACAAAATAAATGATCTTGCCCAGAACCTGGATTTTCACGTGATTACGGCAGATACATTTGGTTCGGTAAAAAAAGAGATTAAAGGGCTCAAGTGTTCCCTTAAGGTTATCCCGGAACAGGACCAGGTCCAGGCCAAGCGGGATTATCTTGAAACACTGGGAAAGGATAAAACCATTGCTGCTGGCAATGGGGCCAATGATGAATCAATGCTCAGGGAAGCCGTCCTGGGTATTGCCGTGCTGGGGCAGGAAGGGCTGGCCTCTAAAACCCTTGCTGCTTCGGATATTATGGTGATGAACATCCTTGATCTGTTCGGATACCTGGAACATCCCGGCCGCCTGGTGGCGTGTTTACGACGATAGAATTTGTTATTCCCTTTGCCATGCCCCCTGAGACGGCTGGACATAAAGAATAACAAAATTGTTTCGGCTGAAGAGGTGGTGCGGATTATTCGAAACAACGCCACAGTTGCTTTTGGCGGTTTTGTTGGCATTGGATTTGCCGAAGAGATTGCCATTGAGTTGGAGCGCTTTTTTCTTGAAACCGGGCATCCCAAAGACCTTAGCCCGGTATTTTGGTGGACTGCCTGTCAACAACCCCTGAGCTAAAGACTCAGGGGTTTGCAAGGTAACTTGTAAGTCCAGTTAACCCGTGAAGTTTTAAAAATTTTAGCAAAGAGTGCTATTTTCCCCCGACCAAATTTCCAAGGGATCCAAGGAGAGATCCCTCTCCCTGTTGCTTTGATCCGCTATCTGGTGCACAGGCCAGCATTCGTCCGGCCAACCTTGAGAATGGCAGACTTTGGAGCCACACTTTCCCTGGCCCCGTTATTTTTGCAAAAACTAAGCCTTCACCACCAAACAGCATGGTTTTGATACCACCAGCCTGCATAATTTCAAAATCCACCGTAGCAGTCATGGCAGCCAGGCACCCGGTGTCAACATGCAACACTTCACCGGGTGCAAGGTTAATTTCTTTAACAGCACCCCCGACGTGCATGAACACCCAGCCATCCCCTTCTATTTTCTGCATAATGAAACCTTCACCACCAAAAAGGCCTGTCAGAATTTTCTTTTGAAAGAAAATGCCAATTCGAACCCCTTTAGTTCCCGCTAAAAAACTATCTTTCTGGCATATGATTTTGTTCTGATGTTCTGCCAGATTTACAGGAATAATGGTCCCTGGAAAGGGTGCCCCAAAGGCAACCCGTCCCTTTCCCTGCTGCGTTTGTGTGAAGACTGTTATAAATAGACTTTCACCTGTCAATAAGCGCTGGCCTGCTCCCAGCAAACGACTCATGAAACCCGGTTGCTGAGTTGAGGTTGCATCACCAAAAACAGTTTCCATTTCTATACTTTCGTTTTTGTACATCAGAGCCCCGGCTTCAGCAATGGCACTCTCTCCTGGGTCCAGTTCCACTTCGATATACTGCATCTCATGGCCATAAATATGAAAATCTATGCCTTCTGTGGATTCATTGCTGCCAAATCCAACGGATTGATTCTCATTTTGTGTGCTTAAGTCAGGGTCAGATCCTTGGCGTGGTGATGGCGTTGGGGTTAAATCTGAAGTTGGGACGCTTTTTATAATTTCATTATTCTCCAGATGAAGATCTTTATTCTGCTGTACCGGGGCCTCAACAACAGGCTTTTGGAGGGGCTTTTTTGACATCATATTTTCTGGAGTGGATGGAAAAGGCGTGCCATTTTTTTTTAATGGCCAGATTTCCAAAACAGTGTGGGCAGGTTTCCAGTCATCAAAGTCTTGTTGCCAGCAATAGGCACCATGATTTTCACGGACAAAACTTTTTGCATGGTCCGTTGTGAACGGTCCTTTTAAACAATCATCTGTGGACAAATACCATTCTATCATAATCACCTCCATTATTGGATGTAAATGAACGATCTATCTGAGCTGCCTATCTTGCGATCAAGCCCCGCCATCAGTTGATGGGTATTGCTTTAAACATCAAAGTCCGCTGGATCAATATCAAGCGTTTGGCATATTTCGCGAACAACTTTCTTTTCATCTGCATCAAAATTACCATCAGCATTCCCAATGATAACTCCTACCTGAACTGCCGCACGGG